>JAKOOD010000227.1 GCA_022701635.1 Burkholderiaceae bacterium
CCGGTCAGGCTGCCCGCGAATTTCAGCTTGAAGTCGGCCAGGCCGGTAAAGCCGAGCGAGCGGCAGAAGCGGATCACGGTCGGCTGGCTGACGTCGGCCAGCTTCGCGATCTCGGCGATCGGCTCCGACAAGACCTTGCGCGGATGCTCGATGACCAGGCTGGCGACGCGCTGTTCGGCCGGCGACAGCTCGTGCTGCAGGTTCTGCACGCGCTCCATCAGGGTGTTGGCGCCGCTGCGGTTGCGCAGGTGCTCGGACAGGATCGCCGACACGCCGTTCAGCGCCGGATTCGGGGTCATGATCACGTAGGTCGGGATCTGGGCCACGTAGTCGGTGAAGCGGCCCTTGGCTTCGAAGCGCGCGCGGAACGGCGAGGTCTTGAACCATTCCCCCATGCGCGGCACGATGCCGCCACCGATGAAGATGCCCCCGAAAGCGCCGAGCGTGACGCCGAGGTTGGCCGCCGCGCCGCCCAGCATGCCCGAGAAGCATTCCAGCACCTCCAGGCACAGCGGATCGTGCTGGTCGAGCGCGCCGGTGATGATCTCGGCCGAGCTACGTATCTTCACGCTCGCGCCATTGCGCTGCGCCAGCGCGCGGTAGATGATTTCCATGCCGGGGCCGGAAATCAGGCGCTCGTTCGACACGTGGCGCCATTCGCGCCAGGCATACTGCAGGATCGCGAACTCGCGCTCGTCGCTCGGCGCGAAGTTGACGTGGCCGCCTTCGCTGCCGAGGGTGACGAAGCCGTCCACGGTCGGGATCACGCCCGACACGCCCAGGCCGGTGCCGGGGCCGAGCACGCCAGCCACCGCGTTCGCCTGCGGCTTGCCGCCGCCCACCTGCATCAGGTCTTCCGGCCGGAAGCCTGGCAGCGCCATCGCCAATGCCGTAAAGTCGTTCACGATCAGGAGCGTGTTCAGGCCGAGCGCGCGCCTTACCTCGTCGGTGGAGAACTGCCAGTCGCGGTTGGTCATGCGGATGAAATCGCCGCTGATCGGATTGGCCAGCGCGAATGCGGCGTGGCTGATGCGGCCGGGATGCGCCTGCGCCAGGTAAGCCTGCAGCAGCGGTTCGATACCCGGATAGTCGTCGCACAGCAGCACCGCCACGTCACGCAGCACGCCCGGCGCCGTTTCCAGCGCAAAGCGCGCGTGGGTGGCGCCGATGTCGGCCAGCAGGCGCGGGCTGTCGCTGTACGCGGCGCGCGGGTATTTGGGTTCGGGTGTGGATTCGCTAGCGGGCTGGGGCTGGGCCTGGGTCGTCATGATGTCTCGATTGGGGTGAAGTTCCCTTATTGCACCAAGGATACCATTGATTGAATTGCATTCTTAAATGTCCCCCGCGACACTAATTGCTTAACTAAATTATCATTGCGCTAACAATCGGTTCAGCATCTGGATCGACTCTCCAATTTACTGGCACAGCGGCACTATGACTATTCATACAGAAAGAATCCCGACAGGGATCCCGGAGTTCGACGCGGTCTTGCATGGCGGCCTGGTACCGCGCCGCATCCACCTGATCGAGGGACGGCCGGGCACCGGCAAGACCACGCTCGGCCTGCGTTACCTGCTCGAAGGTGCCAAAATGGGCATGCCAGGGCTGTACCTGAGCCTGTCGGAAGCCGAGGATGAATTGCGCGAAAGCGCCAAAAACCATGACTGGTCGCTCGACGGCATCGACATCGTCGAAATGATCCCCTTGCCCGAGGAGACATCGCCGCAGACCATCCTGCTGCCGACCGACACCGAGCTCGCCACGCTGGTGAACCGCATTGCCGACTGTGTGGCCAGGGCCGGCGCGGTGCGCGTCGTGATCGATTCGATGGTCGAGATCCGCCTGCTGGCGCGCGACAGTGCCCATTACCGGCGCCAGATCATTGCCCTGCGCCAGCGCCTGACCGAGATCGGCGCCACCGTGCTGCTGCTCGACGACATCACCTCGGATGGCCGCGAATACGAGTTGCAGAGCGCGGTGCACAGCGTCATCTCGCTCGAGTACATGGAGCGCAGCTTCGGGGCGGCGCGGCGCCGCCTGCACGTCGTCAAGATGCGCGGCGGTAGTTTTCAAACCGGATGGCACGACTACTCGATCGTCACCGGCGAGATCCTGGTGTTCCCGAGCCTCATTGCGCAAGAACACCATCGTCCCCCTGAAGAGTTCGGCATACCGAGTGGCGTCGAGGCTTTCGACACCTTGTTTGGCGGCCCGTTGACGGCCAGTAGTTCGACCATGATTTTGGGTCCTTCCGGCACCGGAAAATCCACGCTCGCCTTGCAGTACGCCTTATCGGCCCTGAAAACCGGGTACAAGGTCGCCTATTTCAACTTCGACGAGTCGGAGACGACGCTGCGTTCGCGCATGATGTCGGGCATGCCGACAGGCGAGGCCAAACAGGGCGATACCGGCAGCCAGGAGCCGGATCCGGACACCGGGGCTCAGCGCTTCTTCCTGCGCCGCGTCAATCCCTCGCGCATTTCGCCGGGTGAATTCATCTGGAACGTACGGCGCCTGGTGGAAGACAAGGATGTGAAACTGGTCATCATCGACAGCATCAATTCCTATCTGGACGTGATCCGGGAAGAAAAATCGCTGCTGCTGCAGATGAACGAACTGTTTTCCTACCTGAACAACATGAATGTGACGGCGATCGTGGTCGGCGCCCATTCGGCGCAGCTGGACACGTCGAAGGAACCGGACGCGCTCAGCATTATTACGGACAACATCATTTCCATGCGCTATTATGAAAGGGATAACACCGTGTGCAAGGCGGTGTGCGTGCTCAAGAAGCGCCAGGGGCCGCACGCGCATGACATCCATGCGCTCGAACTGACCGATGCGGGCATCCGCATCGGCGAACGTATCCGGGGAAACGATGACGAGTTCGGAGCGGGCCCTCTCGATGCCTGAGCCGCGCCAGGCGCTGGTGGTGTTTGCACCGGCTGCGGGCGACGCTGCCACCCTGCGTGCGCTCATCGAGCACGAAGGCGTGCAGGCCAGCGTGTGCGCCGATGCGGCCGCGCTCTACGCGGCGGCGGACGACTCCGCCCTGGCTCTCGTCATTACCGAGGAGGGTCTGGCACGTTGCTCCCTGCAGGACCTGAGCGCGAGACTGGGCCATCAGCCGGCGTGGTCCGACCTGCCGGTCGTGGTCCTGGCCAGCGGCGAGGGCCGCGACATCGACACCGACCGCTACACGCGGCTGGCAGGCATCGGCAACGTGATCCTGCTGACGCGCCCCACCACCCGCCTGGCATTGACGATGGCGCTGCGTTCGGCGCTGCGTACGCGCCGCCTGCAATTCGCGGTGCGCGACCAGCTGGACGAATTGTCCCGGCATGCGGGCCGGCTGGAATCGACCGTCGAGGAGCGCACGCGCCTGCTGGAACACGAAGTGCAGGAGCGCCACCGGGCCGAACAGTCGCTGGCCGAGGCGCGCCGCCTGGAATCGCTGGGCCAGCTGACCGGCGGCATCGCCCATGATTTCAACAATATCCTGCAAGTAGTGGCAGGCAGCGAAATACTGCTGCGCATGCTGCTGGCGAAGAGCGACGATCCGCGCGTGACGCGCGCGCTCGACGCCATCCGCCGCTCGTCCGGCCATGGCGCTTCGCTGACCCAGCAGTTGCTGGCCTACGCGCGCCGCCAGCCGCTGGCCAGCGTCGCCATCGACATGCGGCGCCACCTGCGCGCGACCTCCGAGATGATCCTGCGTACCCTGGGGCCGAAGGTGCGCTTTCACATGGAGCTGGCATCGTCCCTGTGGGCAGTGCTGGCCGACCCGGCGCAGCTCGACGCCGCGCTGCTGAACATCGCCGGCAACGCGCGCGATGCGATGCCCGACGGCGGCGCCCTGACCCTGCAGGTACGCAACTGGGTATTGCCCGATCCGGCGCTGCCGCAAGGAGACCGCCTCAGCGGCGACTTCGTCGGCGTGTTCATGACGGATGAAGGCGAAGGCATGTCCGAAGCCACCGCGCAGCAGGCCTTCGAGCCCTTCTTCACGACCAAGCCGATCGGCAAGGGCACCGGGCTCGGCCTGTCGCAGGTGTACGGATTCGCCATCCAGAGCCATGGCCTGGCCTTCATCCGGCACGAGCCGGTCGGCACCACCATCGGCATCCTGCTGCCGCGCAGCCAGGAGCAGATACCGGCGGCGGCCGTCGACCCGGCCACACTGCGTGCGGACGGCCTGGCGGGACTGCGCGTGCTGTACGTCGAGGACGATCCCGCAGTCGCCGACACCACGGTCGGCGTGCTGCAGTCGCTGGACGCCGGCGTGCGCGTGATCGACAGCGCCGATGCGGCGACCCAGGCGGATCTACGGGATATCGACATCGTGTTTTCCGACGTCATGATGCCCGGCACGATGGACGGCATCGACCTGGCAGGCTGGCTGGCCGAGCGCCATCCGGACTTGCCGGTGGTACTGACCAGCGGCTACATGCTGTCGCCGGAACGACTGCAGGCGCTCGACGTGCAGTTCGTGCGCAAGCCATTCACGGCAGGCGACATCAACGATGCCTTCGTCAAGGCCTTGCGCAAGAACGCCGCCGCCGGTCCGCGGCAACGCCGCTAGCCGGTCGCCGCCGGGGCGCGGGTCTCACTTGGCTGCGAGACCCTTCAGCAGCGCCGCGTGAAACGCCGCCGGATCCTGCATCTGCGGGGCATGGCCCATGTTGCCGAATTCGACCAGCGTCGCATGGGGAATCGCCTTGGCCGCGCGCTTGCCCAGCTCGGCGTAATTGCCCAGCTTGGGTCGCAGCTCGGCCGGGGCGGCATCCTTGCCGATGGCGGTGGTGTCCCTGGTCCCGATCAGCAGCAGCACCGGCATTTTCAGTAACGGGAATTCGTACACCACCGGTTGGGTATAGATCATGTCGTACAGCAGGGCCGAATTCCAGGCCACGACCTGCTTGCCGGCGCCGCGAACCATCCCGGCCAGCATCTGCACCCAGGGCTCGTACTCGGGCTTCCATTGATTCACGTAATACGTCGATTTTTCGTAGTTGCGGATCTTGTCGGCGTTCTGCCCCTGCTCGCGCTCGTACCACTTGTCGACGCCGAGCGAAGGCACGCCGAGCGCCTTCCAGTCTTCCAGGCCGATCGGGTTGGCCAGCACCAGCTGCTCGGTCTGCTCGGGATACAGCAGGCCGTAGCGCACCGCCAGCATGCCGCCGGTGGAATGGCCCATAATGGTGGCCTGCTTCACGCCGATCGATTCCAGCAGGCCGCGGGTGTTCGCCGCCAGCTGCTGGAAGCTGTATTGATAGTGTTCCGGCTTGCTCGACTTGCAGAAGCCGATCTGGTCCGGCGCCACCACGCGGTAGCCGGCCTTGGTGAGCGCGTCGATCGATCCTTCCCAGGTCGCGGCGCAGAAGTTCTTGCCGTGCAGGAGGACGACGGTGCGGCCGTTCGGCTGGGCCGGCTTGACGTCCATGTAGGCCATGTGCAGCTGCACGCCCTGCGAGGTGAAGCGGTATTGCTGTACCGGGTGCGGGTAGTCGAAGCCTTCCAGTTCGGGGCCGTAGGCGGGTTCGGCGGCGGGCGCCGCAGCATGGGCGCCGCACGTGGCGACGGTGAGGAGTGCGCCGAAGAATGCGGACAATCGTGCTGGTACAGGCATGGGGCTTCCTTGGTGGATTGCGGTGCCCGAAAGTCTAGCCGATCCGCTGTTTCAGCGTCGTCCCCGACCTGGCCGTCAGCCTGCGCGGGGACGACGTGGACAAGCCTCAGTCCTGGGAGATCAGGGCCACCGGCGCGCGCGCATTGAATTGCACCTTGCCGTTTGCAACCACCGCGCTCTTGCCCGAATACGCATCGCGCACGGTCTGGCCGTCGTTGAACACGCCCGCCACCGAAATCGGCAGGTCGCGGTCCAGCGGCAGGTTCAACGCGATCACGACACGGTCGCGCACGCCGTTGCTGTCGTAGGTGCGCTTGAAGGTGTACGGCATCGAGGCGATCATCTGGTGCACGCCGGCGCCGACCGCCGGGTGGGCGTGGCGGAAGCGGCCCAGGCGTGCCCAGTGCCCCTGCACGTCGGCCACGCCGTACAGGCCGACACGCGCATTCGATGTCAGCTGGTCCCAGTTCATGAAGGAGCGCAGGTTGGCATCGCCCTGCGCGCCCTCGATCTTGAGCACGCGCGCGGTTTCGTCGCCGTAGTAGATCTGCGCCGCGCCCGGCGCCAGCAGCAGCTTGTTGGCGGCTTCCAGCGGGTACTGGCGCATGGCGTCGAACGGATTGCCGTCGTCGTGCGAGTCGAGGTAGTTGAGGACGGACACGCCTTTCAAGGGGCCGTTGAGCATGGCGGAATACCCCGAGAACAGCTGCTCGTAGCCCTTGGCCGCGTCGCCCGCCATGCTGAAGTTGATCATGCTGTCGAAACCGTTGGCGAAGTAATCGACCTTGGTGCCGTCGTCGTAGGCGTATTCGCGGCCGGACTTGATCGAGTAGCCGTACACCTCGGCCGTCATGAAGAACGGCAGGTCGCCGGCCACCTTCTTCGCTGGATTGGCGCGTTTCCAGTCTTCGTAGGCGGCGCTGGCGACGGTCTTGAGGTCTTTCCACACGCCCGGCTCGGTGTGCTTGACGGTGTCGGCGCGGAAGCCGTCGAAGCCGTACTTGCGGACCCAGTCGGCGTGCCATTTCATCAGGTAGTAGCGCGGCGCGCGCGGGTAGCCGGTGCGCTTGAAGAAGTCGTCCAGCTCCTTCACCTCGCGCTCGTAGCGCCCTTCCCGCTTCCACTTGGCCACCAGGCTTGGCGGCAGCTCGACCTTCGCGTTGCTGTCGGTGCGGATGTCGGGCAGGTTCTTCACCAGCGTGCACTCGATGGTGGTGCGCATGGTCTTGAAGCCGCATACCGGTTCGGTGCGCACCCATTCTGCCGGCCAGACCGGATCCTGCGCCGTCACCGGACCGGTGTGGTTCATCACCACGTCCAGCAGCACGCGGATGCCGCGCGCGTGGGCGGCATCGACCAGCTCGTGCATGTCCTGCTCGGTGCCGAGATTGGCGTCGACCGCGGTGAAGTCGCTGGCCCAGTAGCCGTGGAAGCCGTAGGACTTGCCGGTGCCTTCGTCGGTGGCGCCGTGGATCTGCTCCACCGGCGGGGTGATCCAGATCGCATCCACGCCCAGGTCCGTGAAATAACCCTCCTTGATCTTCGCCGTGACGCCGGCCAGGTCGCCGCCCATGTAGCCGCGCGCGGTGGCGGCGTCGGCCTTGCGGCCGTAGGCGAGGTCGTTGGCCGGGTTGCCGTTGTTGAAGCGGTCCGTCAGCAGGAAGTAGACGGTCGCGTTTTCCCAGGTGAAGGGTCGGGCCGCGCTCGGCTTGCCTTGCGGGACCGGTGCCGGAGTGGCGGCCGAGGCGGTGCCGAGGGCGAGCATCAGGGAAGCGGCGAGAGCGGAGAATTTCATTCAGGATCCTGTCATAGTTAGCATAAACCCGTCGCCCCTGCGAAGGCAGGGGTCCAAGTTGCTGGCGTACCGGTAACGCTTGCAAAACTTGGGCCCCTGCCTGCGCAGGGGCGACGGAAGTAAATCATGTGACAACGGTAGGCTGCGCGCGTCCGGTACGCTGTTTGAGCCCCGACACCTGCTCGGCGATCGCGATCAGCGGCGCCAGCGCTTCCTGGGTGTCGAGCTGGTGGCGTGCCGGGTCGGCTTCGTAGCGCTCGAGGTAGAGGCGCACGGTCGCGCCCTCGGTGCCGGTGCCCGACAGGCGGAACACGATGCGCGAGCCATCGGTCATGATGATGCGCACGCCCTGGCGCGTGGCGACCGACTGGTCGATCGGGTCGGTGTAGACGAAGTCGTCGGCCTGCTGCACGCGGAACGCGTTTGCCGCGCCCAGCGTCTGGCCGGCCAAGCCTTCCAGCTGGCCGCGCAGCGCCCCCATCATGGCGTCGGCGGCGCCGGCGTCGACCGCCTCGTAGTCGTGGCGCGAATAATAGTTGCGGCCGAAGCGCGCCCAGTGTTCTTCCACCAGCTGGTTCACCGACTTGCCGGTCGCGGCCACCAGGTTCAGCCAGAACAGCACGGCCCACAGGCCATCCTTTTCGCGGATGTGGTCGGAACCGGTGCCGTAGCTCTCTTCGCCGCACAGCGTGGCCAGGCCGGCGTCGAGCAGGTTGCCGAAATACTTCCAGCCGGTCGGGGTCTCGAAGCAGGCGATGCCGAGCGCCTCGGCCACGCGGTCGGCCGCCTGCGAGGTCGGCATCGAACGCGCGATGCCCTTGATGCCGGCGCGGTAGCCCGGCGCCAGCGTCGCGTTGGCGGCGATGATGGCCAGGCTGTCCGACGGCGACACCGCCAGGTTGCGGCCGACGATCATGTTGCGGTCGCCGTCGCCGTCCGAGGCGGCGCCGAATTCGGGCGCGTCCGGACCGTTCATCAGCGCCACCAGTTCGGCGGCGTTGACCGGGTTCGGGTCCGGGTGGTGGCCGCCGAAGTCCTCGAGCGGTTGGTCGTTGACGACGGTGCCGGCCGGCGCCCCCAGGATGCCTTCGATGATCGCCTTGGCGTAGGGGCCGGAGACCGCGCTCATGCCGTCGAAGCGCATCGTGAAGCCGCGCTCGAACAGGGCGCGGATGGCGTCGAAGTCGAACAGGCGGCCCATCAGCTCGGCGTAGTCGGCAACGGCATCGATCACCTCGACCTGCATCGTTTCCAGTTGCGTCGTACCGAGCTGGTCGAGGTCGACCGGGCCGGCGTCGCTGATCAGGTAGTGGCGCAGGGACTGGGTATGCGCGAAGATCGCCTCGGTGATCTTTTCCGGGGCCGGACCGCCGTTCTCGATGTTGTACTTGATGCCGAAGTCGCCGTCCGGGCCGCCCGGGTTGTGGCTGGCGGAGAGCACGATGCCGCCGTAGGCGCCGTGCTTGCGGATCACGCAGCTGACGGCCGGCGTCGACAGGATGCCGCCGCGGCCGACCAGCACCTTGGCCACGCCGTGGGCGGCGGCCATGCGCAGGATGGTCTGGATCGCCTCGCGGTTGAAGAAGCGGCCATCGCCGCCGAGCACCAGGGTGCGGCCGCTGCAGTCACCCAGGGTCAGGAAAATCGCCTCGACGAAGTTTTCGAGATAGCCGGGTTGCTGGAACTCGGTCACCTTCTTGCGCAGGCCCGAGGTGCCGGGACGCTGTCCGGCGAAGGGTTGGGTGGCTACCGTTTGAATCGTCATGTTGCGCTCCTGTTGATGCATGGGTTTGTTGTCAAACCATTACAATACGACAGGAACGCAAAACACGTCGCAATTATCGCGTGGTCTGCTTGGCGTTGTCGGTGACGAACAGCGTCAATACCGCCGCCAGCACCATGCAGGCACCGCCCAGCACCAGCGTGAGGATCGCATGGCCGCCGAACAGGTGCTTGGTGAAGAAGCCGAGCAGCAGGCCGCTGACGATCTGCGGGATCACGACGAAGAAGTTGAACAGGCCCATGTAATAACCCATGCGGCTGGCCGGCAGCGCACCGGCCAGGATCGCGTACGGCATGGTCAGGATGCTGGCCCAGGCCAGGCCGACGCCGATCATCGGCAGCATCAGCATCGTGATGTCGATGCCGAACACGTGCGCCAGCACCTGGCGGTCATGGATGAAGAACAGGCTGGCGAGCGACAGGCCGCCGATCGCCAGGCAGACCGCGTGGCAGGCCTTGCGGCTGGTGGCGCGCGCCAGCACCGGCAGCACGAAGGCGGCCAGCGCCGAGATGCCGTTGTAGACCGCGAACATGACGCCGACATAGTTGGCGGCATCCTGGTAGGCGCTCGATTGCGCATCGGTGGTGCCGTAGACGCTGTCGGCGATCGCGGTGCCGGTATAGATCCACAGCGAGAACAGGGCGATCCAGGTGAAGAACTGGACGAAGGCCAGCTGCACCATGGTCTTCGGCATCTGGGCAAAGCCGCCGACGATCTCGCGCAGGGCCACGCCGAAACCGCGCGACGCGCGGCGCTGGGCCTGGAAGCGCTCCATGTCCGGCGGCGGCAGTTCGGTGGCGGTGAACACGGTCCAGCTGACGGCCACCAGGAACACCAGGCCGCCCAGGTAGAACGAGTAGCGCACCGTGTCCGGGATGGTACCGGCCACCGGCGTGTTCGAGACGTGCATCACTTCGGAGAAGAAGGTCGGCAGCAGCGACGCGATCACCGCGCCGCAGCCGATGAAGAAGGTCTGCATCGCGAAGCCGGCGGTCTGCTGCGACGGATCGAGCTTGTCGCCGACAAAGGCGCGGAACGGCTCCATCGAGACGTTGATCGCCGCATCCAGCATCCACAGCACCGCCACCGCCATCCAGACGGCGGCGGAATTCGGCATCAGGAACAGCGCGATGGTGGCGAAGATCGCACCGAGGAAGAAGAAGGGACGGCGGCGGCCCCAGGTCGGGTGCCAGGTGTTGTCGCTGAGGTAGCCGATGATGGGCTGCACCAGCAGGCCGGTGACCGGGGCTGCCAGCCAGTACAGGGACAGGTCGTCCATGTTGGCGCCGAGGGTGGCAAAGATGCGGCTGGTGTTGGCGTTCTGCAGTGCGAAGCCGAACTGGATGCCGAAGAAGCCGAAGCTCATGTTCCACAGCTGCCAGAACGACAGGCGCGGTTTGAGCGAGTGAAGTTGCATGTCCATCCTTGTCCCCTGATGGTGCCCGGACGTGTGCCAGACTACCTGATGTAGCAAAATAACATGGGGATGGATGAGTGTCAATTCACACAACACCCAGAGGACGATGAAATTATGTAGTCAAACAACAGGACCGCGAACGTAGGGTGGGCACCACGTGCCCACGCGTAACGGATGCATGCCGTTGGCCGCAATCGAAGGAAAAGCCGGCATGATGCAAACGTTCGCGTGGGCACGGAGTGCCCACCCTACTATCAATGTACCTTGGTGCTATCAACCCTTGCGGTGCGGTTTCTTGTCCGCGAACTTGCGCTTGGCGGCCGGCTTCTTTTCCGGCGGTTCCTCGCCGTCGCGCGTGATGCCCAGCTGCTGGCCCGCCACCCACACCTTCTTCAGGTGGTCGACCAGGTCCTGCGGCAGGTCGGCCGGCATGTCCAGGGTGCTGAAGTCGTCGTAGATCTCGATGCGGCCGATTTCCTTGGACGCGATGCCGCCTTCGTTGGCGATGGCGCCGACGATGTTGCCCGGCTTGACACCGTGCGCGTGGCCGACTTCGATGCGGTAGGTGGCCATGCCCGGTTCCGGCGCACGCGCCACGCGTTCCTTCTTGAAGCCCTGGCGGCCTTCCCCTTCGCGCGGTGCGAAGCCTTCGCGGCCAGCGCGCGCCGGGCGCTCGTCGCGCTCGAACGAACGCTCGCGGCCTTCCGGACGCGGCTCGCGCTCGCGCGGCTCGAAGGCCGGCTTGGCCTCGCGGTCCGGCTTCTCGATCAGCAGCGGCTCGTCGCCGCGGTACAGCTTGGCCAGCGCGGCGGCGATATCGATCGCCGGCACGTTCTGGTCGCGCTCGTATTCTTCGATCAGCGAACGGAACACCTCCAGGCCGCCGGCGGCCAGGGTCTCGCCGATCTGGTCCTTGAAGCGGGCGATGCGCACGTCGTTGACCGCCTTGACGGTCGGCAGTTTCAGTTCGGCCACCGGCTGGCGCGTGGCGCGCTCGATCGACTTCAGCAGGCCGCGTTCACGCGGCGTGATGAACAGGATCGCCTGGCCGCTGCGACCGGCGCGGCCGGTGCGGCCGATGCGGTGGGTGTAGCTTTCCGGGTCCGACGGCACGTCGTAGTTGATCACGTGGCTGATGCGCTCCACGTCCAGGCCGCGTGCGGCGACGTCGGTGGCAACCAGGATGTCGATCTTGCCGTTCTTGAGCTGGTCGATGGTGCGCTCGCGCTGCTGCTGGGCCAGGTCGCCGTTGATGGCGGCGGCCAGGAAACCGCGCGCCTGCAGCTTGCTGGCCAGTTCCTCGGTACCGAGCTTGGTGCGCGCGAAGATGATCATGCCGTCGAAGGGTTCGGCTTCCAGGATGCGCGTGAGTGCCTCGATCTTTTGCAGGCCGGCCACGAGCCAGTAGCGCTGGGTGATGTTTTCGGCGGTACCGGTCTTGGCGGCGACCGTGACTTCCTGCGGCTCGCGCAGGTAGGTCTTGGCGATGCGCTTGATCGCCGGCGGCATGGTCGCCGAGAACAGCGTGGTCTGGCGCGTGTCCGGGGTCTGCTGCAGGATCTGTTCGACGTCGTCGATGAAGCCCATGCGCAGCATCTCGTCGGCTTCGTCGAGGATCAGGGTCTTCAGTTGCGACAGGTCGAGCGAACCCTTTTCGATGTGGTCGATCACGCGGCCCGGGGTACCGACCACCACGTGCACGCCGCGGCGCAGCGCCGCTAGTTGCGGGCCATACGCCTGGCCACCGTAGATAGGCAGCACGTGGAAGCCCTTGATGTGGGCCGCATAGCTCTGGAAGGCTTCGGCCACCTGGATCGCCAGTTCGCGCGTGGGCGCCAGCACCAGCGCCTGCGGCGCGGTGAGCTTGGTGTCGATCTGGGCCAGCACCGGCAGCGCGAAGGCGGCGGTCTTGCCGGTGCCGGTCTGCGCCTGCCCCAGCACGTCGCGGCCTTCCATCAGCAGCGGAATGGTGGCCGCCTGGATCGGCGATGGCGTTTCGTAGCCGACGTCCTTGAGCGCCTTGAGGATGGGCGCGGGAATATTCAGGTCGGCAAACGTCTGGAGCGGGGTTTCAAGCATGAAAGAAAATCTCGTAAAAAGCAAAAACGTTCGGGGCCAGAGCCCGGTTTTCACGGTTGGGCTCTGACCCCGACTGATTAAAACACTGTAGTTTACTCGTTCAAGGGCTGGACGCTGTGATTATTTGAGATAAATGCCTGTTATTCAACGCTTTGCTGTTGCAATTGCCCTTATGAATTCCTTATGCGAAGGCATCACATCGACGCATTTGCCGACCACGCGTTCGATATTGCCGAGAAAATCGCCCAGTTCCTTGTCGCTCAATAGGTCCACCAGCGGGTTGTAGCCCGCGGTTTGGACGCCCTGCCCGTGCAGCACCTGCTGCCAGCCGATCTCCGTGAAGAGTTCGTTGTTTTCTCGCACCACCCGCCCGTGCGCTCCATATAAATCCAGCTTGCGCCGCAGCGTATCGGGAATGGCCATCGTGCGCACATGGTCCCAGAACGGCGTGTCGCGGCGCTCGGTCGCGTGGTAGTGCAGGATGATGAAGTCGCGGATACGCTCGACCTCGAAATCGCACTGGCGGTTGAACTCGTCGATGTCGGCCTGGTGGAAGCCGGCGTCCGGGAAAAAGCTGACCAGGCGCGAGATCGTCGACTGGATCAGGAAGATCGAGGTCGATTCCAGCGGCTCCAGGAAGCCCGACGACAGCCCGACCGCGACCACGTTCTTGTGCCAGACCTTCTTGCGCTTGCCGGCGGTGAAGCGCAGCAGCTTGGGTTCGGCCAGCGGCTTGCCGTCCAGGTTCTTCATCAGGATGGCCGCCGCTTCGTCGTCGCTCATGAAGCGGCTCGAAAATACGTGGCCGTTACCGGTGCGGTGCTGCAGGCCGATACGCCATTGCCAACCGGCCGGGCGCGCGCTGGCGCGCGTGTACGGCAGCAGGTCGCCGCCCGATTCGCACGGCACCGCCCAGGCACGGTCGCAGGGCAGCCAGTGGCTCCAGTCCTCGAAACCGGTGTTCAGCGCCTGCTCGATCAGCAGGCCGCGGAAGCCCGAGCAATCGAGGAACAGGTCGCCCTCCACCACGCTGCCGTCTTCCAGCGCCAGCGATTCGATGAAGCCGTCGCGGGGTCCGCCATTCAGACGCTGGCGCACCTGCACGATCTTGCCTTCGGTGCGCACCACGCCGTGTTGTTCGGCATAGGTGCGCAGGTAGCGCGCGTACAGGCCGGCGTCCAGGTGGAAGGCGTAGACGATGTCGGCCAGCGGCGAATTCGCCATCTCGGGCGACGGCCGTATGAACTTGCCTGCCTGTGCCGCCATGCGGTTGATCGAATAATGCGCGAGGTCGGGCGCCTGGCCGGCCCGGTGGGCCTTCAGCCAGTACTGGAAGAAGTCGACCGTTCCGAAGTCCTGCCCGAACTTGCCGAAGCCGTGCATGTAGCGCTCCCCCACCCGGCCCCAGTCTTCGAACTCGATGCCGAGCTTGAAGGTGGCCTTGGTCTCGCGCATGAATTCATCCTCGTTGATGCCGAGGACATGATTGAAGAGGCGAATCATCGGGATCGTCGATTCGCCGACGCCGACGCTGGATATCGCGTCCGATTCGACCAGGCGGACTGCCACCTTGTTGCGCAGGATCTTGGCCAGCGCCGCGGCGGCCATCCAGCCGGCGGTGCCGCCACCGACGATGACGATGTTCTTGATGGGTGTCTGGTTCATGGCTTCGCAGGATATACGATATGGGCGATACGACGAAGCCCCTCCACCGGGAACCGGGTGAGGGGCTTCGCTCGATCGGTTGACCGATCGTCTAGCTGGACGTGGCGATTACAGCTTGTAGTTCAGGCCGATCATCACGTTGCGACCGAAGCGTTTGTCTTCGATGACGTTGTCCTTGGTCTTACGATAGCGCATGTACGGCGCATCGTTGACGTTGGTCATCTGCGCCAGCACGGACAGACCCTTCAGGCTGCCGGTCTGGAACTCGTAGCCGAGCTGCAGGTCGATCACTTTTTCGCCCTGGAAGTAGGTCAGTTCACGTGCACCGGAGTAGTCCGAGACTTCGCCGATGAAGTCCGAACGGTAGCGCTCCGCCACGCGGGCCGAGAAACCGGCCTTCTCGTAGTACAGCGTCAGGCTGGCGGCACGCTTGGACAGGCCCGGCAGGGCCATCGAACCCGAACCGCCGTTGGTGGTGTCCGGCAGGGTGACGGCGCTGCTGTTCTGGGCGACGTTGGCGACCACGCCGAAACCGTCCAGGTAGCGGGTGACCAGGCTGAACGGCAACGATGCCGCGAATTCCACACCCTTCATGTTGCCGCCCGAGCCGTTGACCGGCGCGGTGTAGATACCGATGTTGCTCGGTGCACGCACCGTGGTCGGCAGCAGGTAAGGCGTGAAGTCGGTGCTCTGGCCGCCGGTCACGATGTAGGTATCGAGCTTGCGGTAGAACGCGGCCGCGCTGACGTAGGCCTTGTTGTCCCAGTATTTTTCGTAGGACAGGTCGACGCCCTTGGCGCGGAACGGCTTCAGGCGGGTGTTGCCGCCATCGCCGGCGTACTGGTTCCTGGTCGTGTCGAGGCCGAAGGTGCGCGATGCGCGCATGTCGTTCAGGGTCGGACGGGCCATGATCTTCTCGGCCGAGAAGCGCAGGGTCTGCTGGTTACCCAGGTCGCCGATCAGGTTCAGGGTCGGCAGCACGTCGTTGTAGCTGGTGCCGTCGGTATAGGAACCGGTCGGACGGTTGGCGTCGGTGACGCCCGCGGCCACCGACTCATCCACCGAGAACGCGGTCGACTCCTGCTGGGTGTGGATCACTTGCAGGCCCAGCGAACCGCGCACCGGGATGCTGCCCACCTGGGTGTCGATGCCCAGCTTGGCAAACGCGGTCGAGACCTTTTCGCGGACGATCCAGTCCTTGTTGTAGATGTCCGGATGCAGCTTCTGGTTGATATCGTAGATGCCCAGGTTCTGCAGCGGGTTGAAGGTGATCATGTTGATCCCGCTGGCACCGGCCGGGGCGCTGCCCGAACCACTCGGGTACGGCACCGAGGCGAACGGATTGCTGCTGCCGGCGATCGACAGCAGGTTCTCGGTGTAGTCGCGGGTCTTCGAACGGTTGGTCACGTTTACGCCGACGTTGGCCTTGCTGAAGATCCAGGCGTTGTCCAGGTCGCGGGTCAGGTCGAAGCGGACCGCGCCCAGCTTGTCGTACACGTGCGGGAACTTGACGTAGCCGGCCTGGGTTTGGGCCCCGCCCCAGCCCTGGACGTCGGTCAGGCGTACGCTGTTCGGGTCGGCGTAGTTGACGCCGGTGGTAAAGATCTGGCTGCCGGCGGTGAAGCCGACGGTGTCGAAGGTGTTCGAGGTGCCGTAGGTTTCGATGTTGGCGCCGGTGCGCTCGGCCGAGTTCCACGACAGGTCGAGGTTGGCGCTCCAGTCGCGGTTCAGCTTCAGCTTGTTGTTCCAGCCGATCGACTTGCTGGTGTCGCTGTACGCCACGTTATCGTTGCGCAGCACGGCGCGCACGTTGTTGAACGAGCCGGCGGTGACGGTGTTGCCCGACAGCGTAGGATTGATCAGCTGGCCCGGACGGTCGTACAGCGTGGTGGCCGGGGTGTCCGACAGCGGCAGCTGGATGCCGTGGTTGGCGGTATCGCGGTCATAGCGCGAGTAGAACAGGTCGATGGTGCTCGAGAATTCGCGGCTCGGGCGGAACTGGAGCACGCCCATCAGGCCGTTGCGCTCTTGCGTGTAGACCTCGGTGAACGCTTCCATGCCGGTGTACGGGATGTTGACGGTCTGGCCGTTGTAGGTCGTGGTGCCGCTGCCCCAGGAGCCGAAGCGGGTCTGGTCGCCGGTCTTGCCCTGCAGGCGGGTGAAGCCGAAGGCGATACCGACGGTGCGGTTCTGGAACTGGTCGATGTACGAGAAGGTCGAGCGGTTGCTGTAGCCATGGGTATCCATGCCCAGGCCGGTCTTCTCGCGACGGTAGTTGACCGCCATCGTGCGTTCCTTGAAGTCCAGCGGACGCACGGTCTGCATGTCGATGGTGCCCGACAGGCCCTGGCCCATCAGGCCGGCATCCGGGGTCTTGTAGACGGTCACGCCGGACAGCATCTCGCCCGGGTACTGGTCGAATTCGACGTTGCGGTTGTCGCCGACGGAGACTTGCTCGCGGCCGTTCAGCAGGCCGGTCGAGAAGGCCGGCGACAGGCCGCGGATCGAGATGACCGATGCGTTGCCGTGCTCGTCGCGCTGGGCGGTCAGGCCCGGCAGGCGCGAGATCGATTCGGCGATCGACTGGTCCGGCAGCTTGCCGATGTCTTCGGCCGAAATCGCCTCGACGATGGAGTCGTTGTTTTTCTTGACCGAGATCGCCGCTTCGATACCGCGGCGGATGCCGGTCACTTTCACACTCTGGATGCCGATGTTGCCGTTGTTGGCAGCCGCGTCGCCGTTACTTTGCGCGACCGCCTGGCTGGTGGTCTGCTGTTCCTGCGCGAAGGCAGCCTGGGTCGCCAGCGCCATGAAGACGGCGCAGCCTGCTGCGACCGGACGGAGTTGGAATGCAACATTGCCCGGCACGTTGCGCGCCGAGCGCTTGTTTGCGAAAAGGTTCATTTGTCCCCTCGAATACATTTAGAACTACATTTTTTCCCGCAAACACCGGCCGGAAGCCAACAACACGGGATCCTCGAATAAACGTTTCTTAGACGTTCTGTCAACGATTCTGTACTAAAACTAGATGCACTGTCAACGAGACTTGCCTTTGACTACTTGGATGTAAAATTTTTACGCGAATTTCCGCAAAAGCGGGGGTTTAACGTTGTATTCGAGCTACAAACGTCTGTATTTGTTATTGTAGTCGTACTACAACCCTGTTGATTCGCACCAACATAATGCATAAATGCACTGAAATAGTGCAAAACCACGTAGTAGGTTTACCGAATGACGAGACGATTGGTCAGCTTCCGTTGACTTTTCCTCCATCGGCAGTTGTAACAAAACTAGCCAACAAATTTTGCGCGCGCGTTGTCCCCACCTCTGCCCTGGTGTATTCTCGCGGCAATAATAAGCAAACAGCATCTTTTTCTGAGGAAAACTAGTCCAATGGGCCTGTAGTTTGGCTACTTGGGTGTGGGATCGCTCAGCCCTTTCTATTCTGGAGACATCAATGAACAAGACCCTTGCCCGCCTGCTCACCCCTTTGCTGGCGAGCGGCGCTCTGCTGGCTGCCGGCGCCGTCCAGGCACAGGCACCGGTCATCGACCACATGGATCCGCCCTTCTGGTGGGCCGGCATGCAGCACAAGGGTTTGCAGCTGATGGTCCACGGTCCGGCCATCGCCGCGCTGGAACCGACCCTCAGCTACCCGGGCGTGCGCATCGCCGCGGTCAGCCGGGTGGCCAGCAAGAACTACCTGTTCATCGACCTGCTGGTGGATGCCGACGCCAGGCCGGGCAGTTTCGACATCGTGTTCAAGGGCGCCGACGGGCGCAGCACGACGTATGCCTACAAGCTGCTGGCACGCGAGCCGGGTTCCAGCCAGCGCAAGGGCTTCGATACCAAGGATGCGATCTACCAGATCATGCCGGACCGCTTCGCCAACGGGATTACTGCGAACGACAGCGTCGCCGGCCTGCCCGACAAGCTCGACCGCAAGCTGGGCCACGGCCGCCACGGCGGCGACATCCAGGGCATCATCGACCACCTCGACTACGTCGAAGGCCTGGGCTTCACCCAGCTGTGGCCGACGCCCCTCGTCGAAAACGACATGCCGGCCGCCTCGTACCACGGCTACGCCGCCACCGACCTGTACAAGATCGACCCGCGCTACGGCAGCAACGAGGACTTCAAGCGCCTGTCCACCGAAGCGCGCAAGCACGGCATCGGCCTGATCCAGGACGTGGTGCTGTCGCACATCGGCCTGAACCACTGGTGGATGAAGGACTTGCCGACCCCGGACTGGATCAACCACCCCGGCACCTTCGTGGCGACCCGGCACGCCCACACCGCCGTGCACGATCCGTATGCGTCGAAGGAAGACGCCGACAACTTCACCACCGGCTGGTTCAGCCCCGGCATGCCGGACATGAACCAGACCAATCCCTACGTCGCCAACTACCTCATCCAGAACAATATCTGGTGGATCGAGTACGCCGGCCTCAGCGGCCTGCGCATCGATACCTTCGGCTATTCCGACGGCGGCTTCCTGAGCGAATACACGCGCCGCCTGATGCAGGAATACCCGAACCTGAACATGGTCGGCGAAGAGTGGAGCAAGCTGCCGTCGCTGGTCTCGCACTGGCAGCGCGGCAAGGTCAACTTCAACGGCTACGTCAGCTCGATGCCGAGCCTGATGGACTTCCCGCTGACCGAAGCGATGCGCGACGCCCTGGCCAAGAAAGACGGCGGCAACATCTTCACCGACGTCTACGAGACCCTGTCGCAGGATTACCTGTACCCCGACCCGAAGCGCCTGGTGCTGTTCGAGGGTAACCACGACACCGCGCGCATCTTCAGCGTGGTGAACGAGGACTACGACCGCTACCGCATGGACATCGCCTTCGTGATGACCATGCCGCGCATCCCGCACTTCTATACCGGCGACGAACTGCTGATGACCAGTACCGTCGGCACCCGCGACGACAACAGCTACCGCCACGACTTCCCGGGCGGCTGGGCCGGCGACAAGGTGAATGCCTTCACCGGCGCCGGCCTGACGGCGCGCCAGCGCACGGCCCAGGACTTCGTGCGCAAGCTGGTCACCTGGCGCAAGAACAGCCCGGTCATCCATGACGGCAAGCTGATGCACTACGCGCCGGAAAACAATACCTGGGTCTACTTCCGCTACGACGAACAGGCGCGCGGCGTGAAGAAGGTGATGGTGGCGATGAACGCGAACGCCAAGGAGATGGTACTGCCGGCGGTGCGCTTCCACGAGATGCTGGACGGCGTGGCATCCGGACGGGACGTATTGAGCGGCAAGACGTACACTCTCAAGGACGAGATCCGCCTGCCTGCCAAGTCGGTGCTGATCCTGGAACTCTGATCGATGCGCGCAATTGTCCACCTTACCCGAGACGCCACATGAAAAAAACCGTGATCGCCCTGGCCACCCTGCTCGCCGTGCTGGTGCTGAGCGCCCCCACCGCGCCCGCTGCCGAGGCGGTGCCGCTGAAGTACGACATCTACGTGCGCGGCGCCTTCAACGGCTGGGGCACCGACAACCTGCTCGCCTACAAGGGCAAGGGCGTCTATGAGGCGGACGTGCTGGTCAGCCCGGGCAACCATGCCTTCAAGATCGGCAGCAAGGACTGGAGCGCGGAATGGGTGGCCGATCCGGCGGCCAGCGTGCGGGTCGACCTGGAACGCGCCTATCCGCTGGCGACCCAGGCCGGTCCCGAGGATTACCTGTTCACCAAACAAACCGCCACCTTCCGCTTCCGCGTCGACGTGAGCGACCGGGCCAGGCCGGTGCTGAGCGTGACGCGGCTGCCGGCGCCGGCGCGGACCGCGACGCTCGATCCGCACAAGGATGCCGCCGCCACCCGCACCCTGGACTTCGCGACCTGGGACGGCAAACAGGAGCACGCGCGCTTTTCCAGCCCGGATCCGGCGGCGCCGCTGCGCACCTACGCGCACTCGACCACGATGCAGCTGCGCGACCCCGGTCCGCAATTCGCGTCCTACCAGGAAGACCCCGCCCTGCCCCGGGTCCGCAGCGGCAACCTGGCCTTCGACGCCCTGTTCGCGCTGGCCGTGCACGAGATGCGCCAGGATTCGGTCAAGGAAATCCGCGACGGTAACTACAACGGCAACGCGCCGATTCCCTGCGACTGCTTCGAGACCGGCGAGAAGTGGCATTACGTGTGGACGCGCGACCTGTCGTATGCGGCCGAGCTCGGCCTGGCGATGCTGGATCCGCAGCGCGTGCGCAATTCGCTCGAGTTCAAGCTGTCCGGCTGGCGCGACGGCGTCACCAGGGCGGCGCAGGTCGCCGGGACGGCGGACGGCCTGCAGATCGTGCAGGACACAGGCAGCGGCGGCAGCTGGCCGGTCAGCACCGACCGCGTGACCTGGGCCTTCGCGGCCGAGGAAACGCTCAACAACCTGGCGCCCGCCGAGCGCCCGGCCTTTGCGACCAGGGCGCTGCAGGCGCTGTCGAACACGATCGAGAACGACCGCCTCGCCGCCTTCGACCAGCTGACCGGCCTGTACACCGGCGAGGAATCCTTCCTCGACTGGCGCGACCAGAGCTACGCGGCCTGGATCCCGGGCGACCTGGCCTCGATGGCCAGCAGCGCCGCGCTGTCGACCAACGTCGCCCACTACAAGGCCTTGACGCTGGCCGCCCAACTGGCGCGCGAACAGGGCGACCCGGCGCGGGCCAAGCGCTACGCCGACTGGGCGGCGGCGCTCAAGCGCAGCATCAACACGCGCCTGTGGCTGCCCGACGAAGGCATGTACAGCAGCCTCACCGCCGCCCACTTCGACGGCGCGCCGCTGCACAAGTTCGATTGGCTGGGCCAGGCGCTGGCGATCGTCACCGGCGTCGCCGACGGCGAACGCGCGCGCAGCATCCTGGCCCGCTATCCGCACGGCCCGATGGGCGCACCGGTGATCTGGCCGCAGCAGCAAGGCATGCCGGTCTACCACAACCGCGCCATGTGGCCGTTCGTGACGGCGTACGGCCTGCGCGCGGCGGCGCTGGGGCGCCACGCCGGCGTCGCCGATGCCGCCTACGATGCGCTGATCCGCGGCGCGGCGCTGAACCTGTCGAACATGGAAAACCTGGAGTGGCTGTCCGGCCAGCCGGTGCTGCTGGACGAAGCGCACCCCGAGCTGATCGGCCCCGTCATCAACTCGCGCCGCCAGCTGTGGTCCGTCGGCGGCTATATCGGCATGGTGGTGCGCAACGTGTTCGGCGTGTCGGCCACGGCCGGCGGCATCCGGCTGCAGCCTTTCGTCACCACCCGGCTGCGCGCCGGGATGATCGGTGCGGACGGCGTCGCCACGCTGCGCAACCTGCGCCTGCGCGGCCATGCGATCGACGTCACGCTGCATTTGCCGGCGGATGCGGGCAGCGATCACGCCCCGGGCATCTATGCCGTCGAAGGCATCCTGCTGAACGGCCAGCCGGCAGGGCCGGACATCCGCTGGGACCAGCTGCGCGCCGAGAACACGATCGAGATCCGCTTCGGCAAGGCAGCCGCCGACGCCCAGCCGATGCGGCGCGTGCAGGCCGACCCCTACCGTGAAGATCCGGCCGTGTTCGGGCCGCGCGAGCCGGTTGTCACGAGCATGACGCGCGACGCCGCCGGCCATCCGGTGCTGACGATCGGCGGCCCGGGTGAAGCGGCCGGCGTCACCTACAACGTCTACCGCGACGGCAAGCCGGTCGCACAGGGGCTGGCGGCCGGCGCCTGGACCGACCGCGCCGCCCCCGCCAACGCCTGCTACGCCGTCGAAGCGCAATTCGGCGCGAGCGCCAACCGCAGCCACCACAGCCAGCCGTTCTGCATCGGCAGCGTGGTCGACATCGCCGCCACCGACGCCCGCGTCGCGGCCAGCGTGGCGCTGGCCGGCCCGAATGCCCGTTTCGCCGATACCCGCCTGGCCAACTGGGGCAAGCCGGACGACCATTTCGCGGTGCGCGAGGTGCGCGTGCCGCAGGATGGCGACTACGCCGTGCAGGTGCGCTACCACAATGGCGCCAACCAGGTGAACCTGGGCATCAGCGGCGGCGTGAAGTGGCTGACGGTGAAGGACGGGGCCGGCGCCATCGTGGCGCAGGGCGTGGTGCAGTTGCCGCACGCGCGCATCGACAAGGCGAATACGCCGACGGTGTTCTCGACGCCGCTGACGGCGAAGCTCGCTGCGCACGGCAGCTACCGCATCGAGATGAGCGACTTCTTCAACATGAGCTATTTGGAGAGCAACAGCAGCTTCAGCGCCGCCGGCGGCGTCGAGGGGCCGTCGAACCGCTTCGATATCTACGGGGTGCGGCTGCTGCGGGTGCGCTGATTATCGGGACACGGCGCGGACACGGGCGCCGGAACGGCGCGCGGCGTCAGCGCCTCGAGCGCCTGCACGATGCGCGGCAGGCGCCCGTCGTCTAGCGGCGGCGCCAGGTCGATGCTGTATAGATTGGTGCCGGCGTCGCCCGGCGCCAGGTGCGTGAAGCGCTCGAAGCGCATCCCCATCTTGCGCAGCAGGTAATTGGAAGCGATGTTGTTCGGCGAGGTGATCGCCAGCACGCGCCGCAGGCCGAGGCTGGGCGCGAACCCGAGCACCGCCACGCCGGCCTCGAAGGCATAGCCCTGGCCGCGCCAGGCCGGCAGGAAGGCGTAGCCGATGTCGACGCCCTCCAGGCTGTCGCGCTTGATCAGGCCGCACATCCCGATCGGCACCCCACCACGATCGCGCAACTCCACCACGTACAACGAGTGGCCGCGCGCTTCCTGCATCGCGATCGGACCGGCCAGCAGGGCTTGCTGCGCATCGTCCAGCGTGCGCAAGCCGCGGTCGCCGATCTGCTCGACGAAGGCCGGGTCGTTCAGCAGCGCCAGGTAAAACGCGGCGTCGCCGGGTTCGACGGTGCGCAGGTTCAGGCGCGCGGTGGCGAGGATATGCAAGGGGTCCTCAGTCTTCCTCGGGAAGCGCCCAGCGGGCCGGGTCTTCCAGCAGCTTGTACATCACGTAGGCGTCGACGTAGCCCAGGCGGCGGTGGCGGTAGGCCTTGGGCAGGGTGCCGACGATCGAGAAGCCCAGCCGCTTCCACAAGTGGAGCGCGCGGCTGTTGGTGCTGACCACGAAATTGACCTGCATCGCCAGGAAGCCCTGGCGCCTCGCCTCGCCGATGCTGTGCTCGCCCAGCAGGTGGCCGATGCCGACGCCTTGCGCATTCGGGCTGACCATGTAGTCGGCGTTCGCCACGTGGGCGCCGCGCCCGAGCTGGTTGGGCTGCAGCCGGTACATCCCGAGGATGCGCGCGCCCCCCTTGACGGCCACCCAGGTGGCGACACCCGGCGCAAACCAGTAGTCCAGGGCTGCTTCGCGGCTGGTCGCGCCGTCGTGAATACATGTTTCTCCCTCGGCGACGTGCGACTGGAAGATCGTCCACATGGCGTCGAAATCGGCATCGGTCGCTGGACGAACACGGATATCTGTCACTTGCTGGGCCTGCTTAAAGTATCGAAAGCGCAAGAGTTTACCACCAGGATTTGGCTGCACGGCTAGCGAATCTGACAGGTTTGACGACTATATTTTTATGCAATTACAAGAGGAAATAGATGCTGCATCCAGGCATGCCCGCTGCGCGAGCCCGTACCCGGCTTGCTGTATGATCGGCTCCTTCAAAAGAAAGACGCACATGCTCATCATCACCATCAAACAGGGCAAGGAAAAAAGCATCCTCGCCGGCGATCCCTGGATCTATCTCTCGGCCATCGACAAAGTCGACGGCAAGCCGCAGGAGCGCAACAAGCCGGGCGCCACCGCCATCGTGCAATCGTCGTCGCGCCAATTCCTGGCGCGCGCCGCCTACAACGCCAAGTCGCAGATCGCCGCCCGCGTCTGGACCCTGCGCGAAGACGAGCCGGTCGACCATGCGCTGATCAAGCGCCGCGTGCAGGCGGCCGTGGAAAGCCGCGCCGGCGCGCTGCGCGCTGCCGATCCGCAGACGCTGGTACAGCTGGTCGACGGCGAAAAGGACGGCTTGCCGGGCCTGCTGGTGCACAGCCTGGGCGGCAGTACCGGCTACCTGACCTGCCAGTTCAATGCCGCCGGCGTCGATGCATGGAAGGTGGCGATCGTGCAGGCCCTGCTGAAAGCCACCGGCTGCCCCAACGTCTTTGAACGCTGCGACGACCTGCTGCGCCAGGGCGAAGGCCTGCCGGTCATCTGGCGCGCGCTGGCCGGCGATGAGCCGCCGCAGCGCCTGACTGTGCGCGAAGCTGGCCGCCTGGTGCCGATGGATATCCGCACCGGGTTCATCTACCCGCGCTGATCAGGCCTCGCGCCCGAGCCGGAAATCCACGGTCTCCGGCCGACCCGGCACACGCAGGCTGGCGCGCGCCCGCGGCGCCTCGCTGACCACCTGCCCACGCCTTACCACCGCGCGGCGCGCCGCGCGCAGCCGGATCGCCTCGACCGGGCCGCCGGCATCGAGCACGACCAGGTCGGCCTTGCAGCCCGGCGCAATGCCGTAGCCCTGCAGGCCGAGGATGCGCGCCGGGGTCTCGGTCACGGCCAGGAAGCACTGGTGCATCGCGGCCTGGCCGGTCATCTGCGCCACGTGCAGGCCCATGTGCGCAACTTCCAGCATGTCGCCCGAGCCCATGCCGTACCACGGGTCCATCACGCAGTCGTGGCCGAAGGCGACCGGCACGCCCGCGGCCAGCAGTTCCGGCACCCGGGTCATGCCGCGCCGCTTGGGGTAGGTGTCGTGGCGCCCCTGCAGCGTGATGTTAATCAGGGGATTCGCGATTGCCGCCACGCCGGACTCCGCGATCAACGGCAGCAGCTTGCTCACGTAATAATTGTCCATCGAATGCATCGAGGTGAGGTGCGAACCGGTCACGCGTCCCTGCAGCCCGAGGCGCTGGGTTTCATAGGCCAGCGTCTCGATATGGCGCGACAGCGGATCGTCGCTTTCGTCGCAATGCATGTCGACCATCAGGCCCTGCGCCGCCGCGTATTCGCACAGCAGGCGCACCGACTCGGCGCCCTGCGCCATGGTGCGCTCGAAGTGCGGGATGCCGCCGACCACGTCCACGCCCATCGCGATGGCGCGCTTCAGGTTGTCGAAAGCGCTCGGACTGCGCAGCAGGCCGTCCTGGGGAAAGGCCACCAGCTGCAGGTCGAGGTAAGGCGCGACGCGGCGTTTGACGTCGAGCAGCGCCTCGACCGCCAGCAGGCGGTCGTCGCAGACGTCGACGTGGGTGCGGATCGCTAACAGCCCGCGCGCTACCGCCCAGTCGCAATACTGCAGTGCGCGTTCGATCAGCGCTTCCTGGGCCAGCTGCGGTTTCAATTCGCCCCACAGTGCGATACCCTCGAGCAAAGTGCCCGACTGGTTCACGCGCGGCAAGCCGTAGCTGAGCGTTGCATCCATGTGGAAATGGGCGTCGACAAACGGTGCCGAAACCAGGTCGCCGCCGGCGTCGATTTCGTGGGCCGCTTGCAACGGCAGGCTGGGACCGACCTCGACGATCGTGTCGCCGCGGATCGCGATGTCGATCTGCTTGCGGCCGTCGGCCAGGGTGGCGTTGCGAATGACGAGGTCCATTTTTTTCCTTCGGCACGGGTAATAAGACCAGCTTATCACATCCAAAACTAATGCTGCGCCGCAAGATTTCCTTATAAAAACTACACAGAATTTCCTTTTCAACCCTGATGAACGGCTTTACACTAGATCTATTGCAGTGCGTCATAAACTGAATGAACAAGGAATTTCCGATGACTTCACTCCCCGATCGCCTGTCCGTCGTGCGCCCCCAATGGGAGGCCCAGTTCGACGCTTTCCATGCGCTGAGCACCCGCGCGCTCGACAGTGCCGAGCAGCTGTTTGCCCTCAATATCAAGACGTCGCGCGCCTCGGTCGAACAAGCCACCGGCACCCTGCGCCAGATGCTGCATGCAAGCGATCCGCGCGACCTGCTCGCCATCGGCAGCCAGGCCCAGGGCCAGTGGCAGCAGATGTTCTCCTATTCACGTGAACTGCTGGGCATCGCCATGGGCGCGCGCCAGTCCAACTGGAGCACCATCCCGATGCCCGTGCCGGCGCCGATGCCGATGCAGCCGCCGGCGCTGCTGGCGGCCCCGGTCGCCCACGTCATCGAACAGGCCGGCATCGCGGTCGCCGATGCCGCCACCGTAACGACCGAGATCACAACCACCGCGGTCGACAGCGATGCGGCGCTGGCCGAGGACACGATGGGCGTGGGCGACCAGACCTCGTCCGCACCGGCGGAAGCGCCGGCCGTGCCGGAGGAGGCACCGACCGAACTCGGCGCCGAAAAGACCGGCGAAGCGCCGTCCGAAGTGCCGCCCGAACCGGATGCGGCCAAGCCGGCGGCCGATGCCGCGCCGGCCGATGCCGCGGCGGCCGATGCCGCGCCGGCCGACGCCGCTCCCCTGCAGGCCAAGGCGCTCGACGAGGAAACCAGCGCCAACGTCGCTGCCCTGGTCGACATCGTGATCGCCGACGAGGCGCCGCCGGCCAAGGCCAAGCCGCTGGTCGAAGCCCTGAACGAACTGGCCCCCAAGCCGGTCGGCGCCGAGCATCCGCTCGCCTCGACCGTGCCGCTGGAAAACGGCAAGCACGTCGAACTGCCGCCGGTGGCGCCGCTCGACACCACGCCGCCAGTCCAGCTGAGCAACGGCCCAACGCCGGAACGCCGCCGTAGTTCGCGCAAGAAATCATAAGTACTGCGCGTAAGCACCGCGCGTAAGCACTGCGCGCAAGCACTACGCGTAAGCACTGCGCTTGAACAGCGCGCCCGAGCACGGCGCGCGCTGTTCCGCCTGTAGGCGCCCCGCCTGCAAGCGCTGCGCAAAGGTAGTACATTAGCGGGCCTTGGCCCGCTTCCAACGATCCCTGAACATCGCTGGCGGGCTTCGGCTTGCTTTCTTTTTTCAACGGGATAATCAATGGGTTTGGCTAGCCTGATCGGCGGCTTCGTGCGCCGGCATTGGCGTTCTTATGCGTCCTCGGCGGTGATGCTGTTCGGCGTGTCGCTATGCTCGGTGCTGGTGCCGCGCAAGGTCGGCGCGATGATCGACGGCCTGGCGGCGCACCGCCTCGGCGGCAACGATCTGACCATCCAGTTGCTGGAACTGCTCGGCCTGGGCCTGGCGATCTACGTCCTGCGCGTGGCCTGGCGCCTGCGCCTGTATTCGGCGGCCTACCGCCTCGGCGTCGAGCTGCGCACGCGCCTGTATGCGCGGCTGTCGGCCCAGGGCCCGGCGTTCTACCAGCGCCAGCGCACCGGCGACCTGATGGCGCTGGCCACCAACGACATCGACGCCATCGAACAGGCGTCCGGCGAAGCGATGCTGGCCGGCTTCGACGGCACCCTGACACTGATCATGGTGCTGGGCATCATGCTGCTCGGCGTCGACTGGCGCTTGACCCTGATCGCGCTGCTGCCGTTCCCGTTGATGGGGGTGGCGTTCTGGCACATCTCGCGCCATATCCACACCGCATCCGGCGACTCGCTCACGCGCTTTTCCAAATTGAACGACCATGTGCAGGAATCCTTGAGCGGCGTGCGCACGCTGCGCGCGCTCGGCCTGGAACAGCGCAGCAGCCAGCAATTCTCGGCACTGGCCGCCGCCGCCGCCGACGCCAGCCTCACCGCGCAGAAATGGGAAGCCGCCTACGAACCGGCGGTCGGCCTGACCCTTACCGCCGCTACCGGCCTGACGCTCGGCCTGGGTGGCTACCTGGTGTGGCAGGGCCAGCTCACCATCGGTCTGCTGACCAGTTTTACCATGTACCTGGGCCAGCTGATCTGGCCGATGTTCGCGGCCGGCTGGGTGCTGTCGCTGATCGAACGCGGACGCGCCGCGCTGGCGCGCCTGGAGCCGCTGCTCGACGCCCCGCTCACGGTCGACGACCACGGCACCGTCCAGCAACTGGCGCGCGGCCCACTGGTGCTGAAGGACGTCCGCTTCACCTACGGCGGCCAGGAAGGGCCGGGATCGGGAAACAGCGCGCCCGCGCTGAACGACATCTCGCTGCGCCTGGAACCGGGCCAGACCCTGGGCCTGGTCGGCGCCACCGGCGCCGGCAAATCGACGCTGCTGCGGGTGCTGCTGCGCCAGGCCACGCCGCAGCATGGCACGGTCACCTGGGGCGGCCATGCGCTCGACGCCTACACGCTGGCGACGCTGCGCGCGGGCCTGAGCTGGGTGCCGCAGGAATCCTTCCTGTTCTCGGCCTCGATCGCCGAGAACATCGCACTGGGCCGCCCCGGCGCCTCGCGCGAGGAGATCGAGGGGGCGGCGAAAATGGCGGCCATCCACGACGACATCCTGCGCTTCCCGTACGGCTACGACACCCCGGTCGGCGAAAAAGGCATCACGCTGTCCGGCGGCCAGCGCCAGCGCGTGGCGATCGCGCGTTCGCTGCTGGCCCGGAGCAGCCTGCTGCTGCTGGACGATGCTCTGTCGGCGGTCGATACCGGCACCGAGACCAGCATCCTCGAGCACTTCGACGAATTGCGCCGCACGCGCCCGGAACTGTCGGTGATCATCGCCAGCCACCGCCTGTCGGCCGTGGTCAAGGCCGACCTGACGGTGGTGCTGCGCGACGGCCGCATCGTCGAATCGGGCACCCACGAACAACTGCTGGCGCGCGACGGCTGGTATGCCAGCCAATGGCGCTATCAACAACTGGAGGCCAGCCTCGATGCAGTCTGACGCGGACAACGACAAGACCAAGGGCGCATCCAAGGACCAGGCGTTCCGGGCGCTCGGCCTGCTGCGGCGCGCCGCCGAACCCGACCGCGTCCACCTGAAATGGGCCACCGGCTGGCTGATCCTCGCCGCCGCCCTCGAAGTGCTCGGTCCCCTGCTCGGCAAGAAGCTGATCGACGAGCACCTGCTGCCGCACCACCTCGACTGGACCCGCATGGCGCTGCTCCTGGGGGGCGTGCTGCTCACCGGCTGGGCGGCGTCGTGGCTGCGCTTCCTCCAGCTGGTGCGCCTGTCCGGCCTGGCGATGCGCTCGGTACAGCGCCTGCGCGAATGGGTGTACGGCCACGTGCTGCGCCTGCCGATGGCCTTCTTCGACAAGGCCATCACCGGCCAGCTGGTCAGCCGCGTCACCAACGACACCGAGGCCGTCAAGACCCTCTACATCCAGGTGCTGTTCGTGATCCTCGACAGCAGCATCGTGCTGGTCGGGACCTCGATCGCGATGGCCTGGCTCGACTGGCGCCTGATGCTGATCGTGCTGGCGCTGGTGCCGGCGGTGCTCGGCATCGTCTGGCTGTACCAGAAGCTGTCGGCGCCAGCGGTCACGCGCGCCCGCGCCCTGCGCAGCGACATCAACGCCCAGATGGCGGAATCGATCGGCGGCATGAGCGTGCTGCAGGCGAACAATGCCCAGCACCGCTTCGGCGAGCGCTTCGCCGGCACCAACCAGCAGCACTACACGGCGCGCGTGGCCGAGCTGCGCGCCAACGCCTTCCTGCTGCGCCCCGCGCTCGACTTCCTCAACGTGGTGCTGCTGGCGGTGGTGATCTTCAGCTTCGGCCAGCGCAGCCTGAACGGGATCGAAGTCGGCGTGCTGTACGCCTTCATCAGCTACATCGCGCGCGTGGTCGAGCCGCTCATCCAGATCACGATGCAGTTCAGCGGCCTTCAGCAGGCGGTGGTCGCCACGGCGCGCGTGTCGGTCCTGCTCGACGAGACCGGGGCGCCCGAACATGGGCGCCGCCGAGCCGCCGAAGGGCGCAAGGCCGATGGACCGTCGAACATCGACCCTGACGCCCCGGCGGTGCGCGTGCGCAACCTGAACTTCGCCTACATCGAAGGCCAGACCGTGCTGCATGATCTGTCGCTCGAAATACCGCGCGGCGCCTTTGTCGGCATCGTCGGCCACACCGGCAGCGGCAAGTCGACGCTGCTGTCGCTGCTGCTGCGCTACTATCCGGCGACGCGGGGCAGCATCGAACTGTACGGCGAGCCGCTGGCCGCGATCGACAACGAACGCTTCCGCAGCGAAGTCGGCCTGGTGCCCCAGGACCCGTTCCTGCTGGCGGCATCGGCGCGCGAGAACATCGACATGGGACGCGGCCTATCCAGCGAGGCGATCGAGGCGGCGGCGCGCGCGGCCCATGCCCACGGCTTCATCGCGGCGCTGGAGAACGGCTACGACACCCCGCTCGGCGAAGGCGGTTCGCGCCTGTCGTCCGGCCAGAAGCAGTTGATCGCGATCGCGCGCGCCCTGGCCGGCAAGCCGCGCGTGCTGCTGCTGGACGAAGCCACCTCGCGCATCGACAGCCAGACCGAGCAGATCGTGCAGCAGGCGCTGACCGAATTGCGCGGCAAGGTGACCATCATCGCGATCGCGCACCGGCTGTCGACGATCCGCGACGCCGACCGCATCATCGTGCTGAACCACGGCCGCATCAGCGAAGCCGGCAGCCACGAGGCGTTGATGCACATCGAAGGCGGTCTCTACCAGCGGCTCTACCTGCTGCAGCAACTGGCAAGCTGATCCAGCTTTTTGGTAGACATTTGCATCATAAGGACGCAAATATGGCTTGATATCCCACCAAGGTATGTCTTTTTTTCGCATACAAGAGATAAAAAAAGCGTCTTTCTGCTATGCAACAGGCCTATAATCCCAAGCTTGGTAACAGGAACAGTCTCATTCATTCTTGGACAGCCTATCCTTGGGGAGAGCTATCTTGGCAGGCCTGCATTGGGCATCGCAATACCGAAGCAAGCGCGCAATCCTGCGCGCGCCGCTGCTATCGCTGTTGCTGGCGTACGGCACCGCCTTCGCTGCCGCCCCGGCAGCGGCGCCGGCCACCGCTGCCGGCATCGTCTCGCCGCTGTACAAGCAACTCGCCGAGATCCAGGAAATCGTCCGCATCAACCCGCAGCGCGCGCTGCCGATGCTCGACAAGCTGGCCACGGAACTGCCCGCGGCCACGCCCGGCGAACGCGCCAATTTCCTGAGTCTGTCCTGCATCGCCCAATTCCGCCTGGGCCACAACGAACGGGCGCTGCCGCTGTGCGAACAGGCACTGGCGCTGGGCCGCCGGTATAACGACGAGGACGCCATCGCGCGCGCCCTGCTGGCCAAGGCCTATGCGCTGTTCGCGATGAACGAGGTAGCGCAGTCGCACCAGCTGGTGTGGGAAGCCGAGAAGCTGGCCGTCGACAGCCAGGACCGCGAACTGCGCCTGCGCGCCATGGTCTCGTCCGGCGAGTCGTATGCCGAGGACGGCAACTTCCCGAGCGCCCTGAACCGGATCCAGGGGGCCGTCACCCAGGCACGCCAGAGCGGCGACCCGCTGTCCATCGTGATCACGCTGAATTCGCTGGCTTACCTGTACAACCAGATGCGCGAGAACGGCAAGGCCTTCGACGCGCTCGACGAAGCCTACCGCGCCGCCAAGACGCTGGATTCGCCGGCACGCCTGGCGACGCTGAAGAACACCGAATACGGCGCGGCCATCGATTCCGGCCAGCTGCAGCGCGGCCTGAAGCTCATGCGCGAGGAACTCGATCTGGTGCGCCAGATCGGCGCCGACCCGATGATCGCCACCGCACTGGTCAACCTGTCGGACTGCCTCCTGAAGCTGCGCAACCACCACGCCGCGCTGACCTATGCCCAGCAGGCGCTGGAACAGGGCCGCAAGCTCAAGGACGAGCGCGTGATGTCCACCGCGCGCCTGAACATCGGCCAAGCCTACCTGGCGATGGGCCGCCTCGCGGAAGGCAAGAAAAGCATCGAGGAAGGCATGGCCTGGTACGAGAAGTCCGGCCACAAGCCCGACCTGCAGATGATGCTGACCGAATACGGCGATGCGCTGGAACGCGCGGGTGACTTTGCGGGCGCGGTGGGCGCCTACCACCGCGAGCGCGCGCTGTCGAACGAACTGTTCGAGAAGCGCCGCCAGAAGGCGATGCTGGAGCTGCAGGAAAAGTACGAAGCCGACAAGCGCCAGCGCCAGATCGAACTGCTGCGCCAGGAAAACCAGGTCAAGTCGACCGAGATCGACAACCGCCGCCTGCAGCAGCGCGTCTGGTGGCTGCTGGCCACCGTCTTCGCGCTGGCGTCGGCGATCGTCTTCATGTTGTACCGCAAGGTGCGCCAGGCCAACGCCCAGCTGGAAGAAAAGAACCAGGAACTGAAGCAGCAGAGCGCGCGCGATCCGCTGACCGGCCTGTACAACCGCCGCCACTTCCAGGAATACATGCGCGGCCACCAGGATACGGAACGCCGTGGCGCCGGCCTGAATCCGCAGGGCGACGACATGGTCAGCGCCCTGTTCCTGCTCGACGTCGACCACTTCAAGCACATCAACGACACCTACGGCCACGGCGCCGGCGACGCGGTGCTGCGCGAGATCGCCACCGGCCTGCGCGAGATCCTGCGCGAGACCGATATGATCGTACGCTGGGGCGGCGAGGAATTCCTGGCCTTCCTGCCGGCGGTGCCGCGCGGCGGCCTGGACGAAGTCGCGCTGCGCCTGCTGAGCGGCATCCCGGCGCGCACCATCGACTACCAGGGCATGCCATTGTCGGTCAACGTGTCGATCGGCTTCGCGCCCTTCCCGCTGGTGCGCGGCGCGGCGCTGTCGTGGGAGCGCGCCGTCAACATCGTCGACATGGCGCTGTACCTGGCCAAGGGCCACGGCCGCAACCGCGCCTACGGCGTGCGCGGCATCAAGCGACTCGATCCGGCGGCCCTGCTGGAAGTCGAACAGGACATCGAGCGCGCGCGCCGCGCAGGACTGGTCGAGCTCTCGGTCGTGCAGGGCGGCATGCCGGTGCTGCGCGCCGTGTCCTGAACCTTCGACCAGGCACACCCCTTCGTTCTTTTGTTGGCGCGTCACCGTCGCCCCCGCGCGGGCGGGGACGACGTCATTCAATGCGCGGCCTGCTGGATCTTTTCGCCGGCCTGCTCCACCTTCTTCCCGACCGCCTCGGTCGCCTTGTCCAGGTTGCGGCTCGCCTGCGCCGTCGCTTCCTTGGCGTTCTCGCGCGCCTGCGCGGCAACGGCATCGGCCTTCTCGACCTGTTCCTGTACCTTGCCGGCCACCCTGGCGCCGGCGTCGTCGATGGCACGGCCCGCCTTCTCGGCAGGACCGGTACCGTCGGCCTGGGGTTTGCAGCCGGCCAGCAGGAGCGTGGCCAGTAGCGTGGTGAATACGAATGTGCGGTTCATGATGGCCTCCTTTTTGTTATCAAGAATACACTTGAATGAGCGCGGAGGGCGGACGGCTGCCGCTGCCGGCGCCGCACCGCCAGCGACTCGGCTTCGGCACGGGCCTGGACCACGCGCTGCCTGGCTTCGACCTCGATGCGCTGGAGGTCGCGCTCGGCCTTCAGCTTGCGCTGCTCGGCCGTGGTCTTGGCTTCGATCGCGTCGTTGAAGGAGCGCGAAAAATTGAAGTTCACGATCGAGAACTCGTCCACCATGATGCCGTGGCGCGCCAGGCGCTCGCGCAGCCGCGCCACGATCTGGTCGCGCACGTCGGTGCGCTTGGCGATCAGCGCTTCGGCGGTAAAGCGCGCGGTGACGGCCTTCACGGCTTCCTGCACGGCCGGGATGATGATGCGCTGGCCGGGTTCGTTGCCGAGATCGCGGAACACGGTGACGGCACCGTCCGGCCTGACGTGGTAGTTCAGCGCCACGCGGGTATGCACGGTCTGCAGGTCGCGCGAGGCGGCATCGCCGTCGCCCGCGCCCTTCTGGATCGACACGTCGACCAGGTTGAGCTTCTGCAACCGAAGCTGCGCAACACCTGCCGTTCTGCTATCTGCCGGCTTACCCACCTCGCGTGCGCCGGACACGACGCGATTCCCACCATAATTCAATATCGATATGACATTGTTCAGTATTAATTCACGGGGGAAATAATGAAATTCACATCCGCATGTGTCGCTCTCGCACTCGCCGGCATGGCCGGCAGCGCCGCCTGGGCCGCACCGGCCCAGCCCACCCTGGAACCGGTCGCGCAGTTCGCGCACCAGGTGACCGGCGTCACCGTCAGCGAACG
>JAKOOD010000454.1 GCA_022701635.1 Burkholderiaceae bacterium
AAGCGTACCGTGCTGGTGCCGTCGAACCTGGGCTACGGTACCACCGGACAGGGCAAGATTCCGCCGAACGCCGGCCTGGTGTTCGACATCGCGCTCACCGCCGTCAAATAAGCTATTCCCTGAGCGCGGCGCCGGCCGGATCCGTAGCGCCGCCGGCGCATGGCGCAGCGTGGACGGCAGCGTCACGCCCCCCGCGTCGTGATAACTTTCTGACACGGTACATACAGCGGCTATCATGTGGAAATGCTATCCTAAGCCGCCTGGCCGCGTCGGCCGTAGCGGATCCACCCGGGAATTCGTCAGCCACGCCCTGGCGTACTAACGAAAAACCTGGAGATCGCAATGACAGCAAGAGACAGTACGGAAGCCCAAGCCATCCACGACCTCACGCCGCGCCAGCGGGTGTGGGCCATCGTCGGCGCCTCATCGGGCAACCTGGTCGAGTGGTTCGACTTCTATATCTACTCGTTCTGCGCGCTGTACTTCTCGTCGGCGTTCTTCCCCAAGGGCGATCCCACCACCCAGCTGCTGAACACGGCCGGCGTGTTCGCCGCCGGCTTCCTGATGCGTCCGATCGGCGGCTGGATGTTCGGCCGCATCGCCGACCGCTACGGCCGCAAGAATTCGATGATGATTTCGGTGCTCATGATGTGCGGCGGCTCGCTGATGATCGCCGTGCTGCCGACCTACGCCATGATCGGCACCGCGGCGCCGGCGCTGCTGCTGCTGGCGCGCCTGTTCCAGGGCCTGTCGGTGGGTGGAGAATACGGCACCAGCGCCACCTACATGAGCGAGGTGGCGGAACCTGGCCGCAAAGGCTTTTATGCCTCGTTCCAGTACGTGACCCTGATCGGCGGCCAGCTGTCGGCGCTGCTGGTGCTGGGCATCCTGCAACTGCTGCTCAGCCACGAGGAACTGGTGGCCTGGGGTTGGCGCATTCCGTTCGTGGTCGGCGCCGCGTCGGCCCTGGTGTCGCTGTGGCTGCGCCGTTCGCTGCATGAAACCACCACCTCGACCGAACGCAAGAGCGAAGCCGCGGGCAGCGTCAGCGCGCTGCTGCGCAACCATGGGCGCGCCTTCGTCACCGTGCTCGGTTTCACCGCCGGCGGCTCGCTGATCTTCTACGCGTTCACCACCTACATGCAGAAGTACCTGGTCAACACGGTCGGCATGAGCACCAAGACCGCCAGCGGCGTGATGACCGTCTGCCTGCTGATCTACATGGTCCTGCAGCCGGTGTTCGGCGCCCTGTCGGACCGCATCGGCCGCAAGAACGCGATGATCGGTTTCGGCGTGCTGGCCACGCTCTGCACCGCACCGATCATGTTCGCGCTGCGCGGCGTGCAAAGCCCGGTCATGGCGGCCGTGCTGATCGTGTGCGCACTGGCGATCGTCAGCCTGTACACCTCGATCTCGGGCCTGATCAAGGCCGAGATGTTCCCGGTCGAGGTGCGTGCGCTGGGCGTGGGCCTGTCCTACGCGGTCGCCAACGCCATCTTCGGCGGCTCGGCCGAATACGTGGCGCTGTGGTTCAAGCAGGCCGGCACCGAATCGCACTTCTACTGGTACGTCAGCTTCATGTGCCTGCTGGCCGCGATCGTGGCGTTCCGCATGCCGGACCCGACCCGCTCGGGTCACCTCAAATAAAAGGAACCTCCAGAAACCGTAGCGAGCATCGCAAGCCGAATCTGCAACGCGCAGCAGGTTTATAGAGGTTCCGCGGCGCGGATCATGTCGACGTGCATGATCCCGTCTTCGTCGTAGGGGGCGGACACGGTGACGAAGCCGAAGCCGCCGTAGAAATTCTCCAGATGCGCCTGGGCGCCGATGCGGATCGCGTGGCCCTGGTGCAGGCGCACCGCGCAGGCGATGCCTTGGGCAACCAGCTCGCGTCCCAGCCCGGTGCCGCGCATGGCCGGACTGGTGACCACGCGGCCGAGCGACATCTCGTCGTACTTGGCGCCCGGCGCCAGGCAGCGCAGGGTGGCCGCCAGTTCGCGTTTTCCGTTCACCGTTCGCCAGCCGAGCAGGTGGTGGGCGCCCGGGTCCAGGCCGTCGATGTCCGGATACAGGCAAGTCTGTTCCAGCACGAACACTTGCTGGCGCAGCGCCAGCATCTCATACAGCTGCGCTGCCGTCAGGTCGGCGAAGCGGCTCCACTGCCATTCGATCATCGTTTTCGTTCTATCAGGTTGGGGTTGTCAGAGCACGCTCAAGCGACGGTCTCGAAGCCGTCGAGCACGTTCACCACGTCGATGCCCAGCGCCGGACCGGCGTCGCCGCCTTCGAGCATGAAGGCGGTGGGCAGGCCGAGGTAGCCGAGGCGTTCGCCGAGGCGCAGGAAGTCGGCCGTCCCCAGTCCGAAGTGCGACTGCACGCCGAGCGAGACCACCAGCGCCTGCGGCGCGAAGCCCGCCATTTTAAGGCATGCCGTCTCCAGCGCCGCAAACCACTGGGTGCTGCCGGCGCCGCGCGCCAGCGGCAGGTTCATGTTGGCGCCCGCCCCCGGCCCGGCCCCGGTCTCGTCGGCGTGGCCCGAGTAATACGGGTAGGCGGCGTGCGGGTCGGCGTGGATCGAGACGAACAGCACGTCGCCGCGGCCATAGAAAATGCCCTGGGTGCCGTTGCCGTGGTGGGCGTCGAGGTCGAGGATGGCGACGCGCTCGAGGCCGTCGTCCAGCAGGTGCTGGGCCGCCAGCGCCGCATTGTTGAGGAAGCAGCCGCCGCCGAAATGGTCGGCGCCGGCGTGGTGGCCGGGCGGGCGGGTGAGGGCGAAGCTGGCATGTTCGCCCAGGCGCAGCGCGTGCGCCGCATTGATCGCGCAATCGGCGCCGGTCTTGGCGGCGATCCAGGTGCCGGCCGTGAGCGGGGTGATGGCGTCCATCGCGTACAGGCCGAGGCGGCCCGTGAAATCGTCGGGTTCGATGTCGTGGCGCTGCATGCGCGCCGGCCACGCGGCGGGCTGGATGTCCCTGCCGGCGTTGCGCGGATCGAGGGCCAGCCAGCCGCTCCAGGCGCTGCGCAGGAAATGCAGGTAGCGCGGCGTGTGCACGCGCTCGAGCGAGGCCA
>JAKOOD010000288.1 GCA_022701635.1 Burkholderiaceae bacterium
GACAGCACGTGGATGATGACCTGGACTTCGTTCAGGTAGCCTTCCGGGAACAGCGGACGGATCGGACGGTCGATCAGGCGCGAGGTCAGCGTTTCCTTTTCCGACGGACGGCCTTCGCGCTTGAAGAAGCCACCCGGGATCTTGCCGGCGGCGTAGCTCTTCTCGATGTAATCGACGGTCAGCGGGAAGAAATCCTGGCCCGGCTTGGCATCCTTCTTGGCGACGACGGTCGCGAGGACGACGGTGTCTTCCACCGACACCACGACGGCGCCGCTGGCTTGACGGGCGATTTCGCCGGTTTCCAGGGTGACGGTGTGCTCGCCGTACTGGAAGGTTTTCGTAACTTTGTTAAACATGGGGTAGCCCTTTCATTTTGCCGACAGATTTTCAGGCGCTGTCGTTCACCTCACCACGGGCCGTTCGTGAACGGCCTTACTCCAATTAAACTTCCTGGTCAGTCGGGGTCAGAGCACACCCGTGACAACCGGGCGCCGACCCCGACTATCCAGAAATAAAAAATGCCCGCGGCAGTCGAACTGACGCAGGCATTTTTGATTTAAGCGTTCGGCTGAAAGCTCAATGCGTGAAGAATTACTTACGCAGGCCCAGCTTGGCGATCAGGTCGCGGTAACGGTTCAGATCTTTGTTCTTCAGGTAAGCCAGCAGGCTCTTACGACGGTTGACCATCATGATCAGGCCGCGGCGCGAGTGGTGGTCCTTCTTGTGCTCTTTGAAGTGACCGTTCAGTTCGTTGATGCGTGCGGTCAGCAGTGCAACTTGCACTTCCGGCGAACCGGTGTCTTTGTCGCCACGTGCGTTGTCGGCGATGATCGCTGCTTTGTTGATGTGTTCTACGGACATGATATTACCTTTCACATGCGGTGCAAGAGTCGGAACCCAGCGCACCGTGAATTATTAAGAAACCCCGACCCGGAGGTCAAGACCGGAGAGTATAGGTGAAAACCGCAGGCGAAGCCAGTCTTTCCTGGCTTTCGTTACAATGCATGGGATGGCGATGCCAGGATGGCATGCATGACGAATTAAGGATGAGCAAACCAATGAAGATCAGAACGCTGGCCGCACTGCTGGCACTTTCCCTCGGCCTGGGCGCCTGCGGCGGCCTGCAGACCAAGCTGCCGGCCGGCATCCCGGCGGCCGACGTCACTGCCCGCCTCGGCAAGCCGGCCGCCACCTACCCCGACCCGGACGGCGGCCAGTGGCTGGAATACCGCGGCCAGCCGATGGGCCAGTTCCAGTACATGGCGCGCATCGGCGCCGACGGCCGCCTGATCTCCTACACCCAGGTGCTTACCAGCGAGAATTTTGCCACCGTGCAAGTCAACCGCTGGAACCGCGACGACATCCTGCGCCATTTCGGCCGCCCTGCCGAAACCGGCCGCGTGCGCCTCGACGACCGCGAAGTCTGGTCCTACCGCTACAAGGAAGATGGGCTGTGGAACTCGATGATGAACGTCTACTTCAACGCGCGCGGCGTCGTGGTGCGGCTGCAAAACACGCCCGACCCGGTGCTCGACGAGCGCTTCAAGGGTATGTAAACAGCGCCCCGGCTGGCGCGCACAAAGGATGGCAACGATGACCTATTTGCTGAACCCCATGCTGCGCGCCGCCATCCGGCGCACCGCCCCCATGCTGGCCGTCCTGTCCTTGTCCCTGGCCCTGCCGTTGGCCCTGGGCGGCTGCGCACAGCTGCTGCGCCAGCCGCCGCCCCCAGGTGCGCCGCTGGCCGAGGTACAGGCCAGGCTCGGCACGCCGCGCGCCGCCTACCCGTTGCCGGACGGCGGCCAGGTGCTCGAATACGCCGGCCAGCCGATGGGCCAGTTCCAGCACATGGCCACCATCGGCACGGACGGCCGGCTGGTGGCTTACGAACAAGTGCTGACGAGCGAGAAATTTGCCACAGTCAAAATCGGACGCTGGAACAAGGACGACATCCTGCGCACCTTCGGCCACCCGGCCGAAACCTCGCGCGTCGCCTTCCACGACTACGAAGTGTGGTCGTACCGCTACAAGGAAGCAGGCGTGTGGAACTCGATGATGCACGTCCACTTCGACCAGGGAGGCATCGTCCAGCAGATGATCAACGGGCCGGACCCGATGTACGACGATCGCTTCCGCTTCCGCTGACGCCGCCGCCGCCGCCACCATTAAGGCCGCCACCGAGCGTGTCGTCGACGAAAGCCTGCACCGCATCCAGCGTCGGTGCCAGCCGCCGCAGCGTGGGCGACAGCGAGGCCACCAGCGTGTAGTGGTTCACCCCGCCGTAATGCAGCTCGCGCACCGGCACCCCGGCCGTGCGCAGCCGGTCCGCCAGCGCGCCGGTATTGCGCACCGGGTCGACCAGGTCGTCGCTGTTGGCGGCAATCAAGAGTGTGGGCGGCGCCGTGGGGCCGGCATGGCTCAGCGGCTGCGACTCGGGACGGGTGTTCGGGTAATCGAAGACCGGGCGCGTGGTCCGGTTCTGGATCGGCAGGAAGTCGTAGGGACCAGCCAGGCCGATCCAGCCGCGCAGCGAGCCTGGCCCGACACCCTGCTGCCCGAGCCAGCGTGGGTCCAGCGCCACCATCGCCGCGTTGTAGGCGCCGGCACTGTGGCCCATCACAAACACCTTCGACGGATCGCCACCATAGGCGCCGACATGGCGTTCGGTCCAGGCGACGGCCGCGGCGGCGTCGACCAGGAAGTCGGGGTAGCGCACCTGCGGATACAGGCGGTAATCCGGCACCACCACGACGAAGCCGCGCGCCGCCAGCGCCCGCCCGAC
>JAKOOD010000304.1 GCA_022701635.1 Burkholderiaceae bacterium
CTATGACTTGCGCAACTTCAGCGTCGGCCTGCAGACCCGTATCACCAACGGCCGCATCGGCATGCGCGTCGAGAGCGCCCAGCAGGAAACCCGCTTTCCGGGCCCGCTGACGCTGGAACAGTTCCAACAGGATCCGGCCACGGCCGGCACGCCGTTCGACTTCGGCTCGCTCGACACCAACCGGGCGACCGCCTTCGCCGAGTACCGCCTGGGTGCGGTCGACCTGGCGGCCGAGCTGTCGCACCGCGAACGCAAGGTGCGCGCGGCCTACCTGTCGGGCAGCTATCCGTCGACCAATGCCTACGACGGCCGCCAGGACCAGTTCTCGCCGCGCGCGCGCTGGCTGGGCAATGTGGGCGGCATGGTCAACGAAGCCGTGGCCGGCGTCGACCTGGCGCGCTGGAAGCGCAAGACCGATTCGCCGTACTCGAACGCCGACGCCAGCCAGACCTCGCGCGCCGTCTACCTGCGCGACGAGCTGCGCTTCGACGCCGCCCACGAAGGCCGCCTCGCCCTGGGCGCACGCCACGAGACCTTCGACAAGGACTTCACCGACGAGCTGGCCTTCGCCACCCCGGACCACGGCAAGCAATCGCAGAACGCCTGGGAAGCCCAGCTCAGCTACAAGCCGCTGGCGCCGCTCGGCGTGTACGCCAAGGCAGGGCAGAGCTACCGCGTGCCGAACGTCGACGACAATGCCTACCGTTTCCCGGCCAACACACTGCTGAAGGTACAGACTTCGCATGACCTTGAATTCGGCGCGACGCTGAGCGATGGTTCCGGCGACAGCAAGCTGACCGCGCGCCTGTTCCGCCACAAGCTGAACAACGAGATCTTCTACGATCCGACCGTGAACGATTTCGGCGCCAACATCAACCTCGATCCGACCCGCCGCCAGGGCGTCGAGATCGACGCCGAAACGCGCATCGCCGCCGACTGGCACGCCAGCGCCCACCTGCAGCACGTGAACGCCACGTTCACCGAAGGCCCGAACGCCGGCCGCGAACTGGTACTGGTGCCGAAGAACGTGGTCACCGCGCGCCTGGCCTGGTTGCCGGCGGGCGCCCAGTCGGCCGACGTCGGCGTCCAGTGGGTCGACCGCCAGCGCAACGGCAACGACTTCGACAACAGCTGCGACCTGCGCATGCCCTCGTACGTGACCTTCGACGCCCGCTACGCGGTCAAGACCGACGGCTGGGAGTTCGCCGTCAGCGGCCTCAACCTCGCAGACCGCGAGTACTACAGCTACGCCTACGGCTGCCGCTCGGGCATCTACCCGAGCAATGGCCGCCAAGTGAAAGTCTCGGCCCGCTACGACTTCTAAGCCGCAACCAAATTCGGGGTCAGAGCAGAATTGCCGAACCATTTTGCTCTGACCCCGAATTGGGTGTAATTACCGTAAGCAAATGCAAAATCTAAGCGCCGGCTAAGGGCCGACGGCCGAAAAAGTGGTAATCTCGCGGTCGTTCGTTCCGTACAGTACCCGTAACCAGACACCAGAAGGATATCTATGCGTTCCCTGCGTTTTGCCCTGCTCGCCGCTGCCCTCGCCGCTGGCACCGCCTTCGCTTCGCCGACCGACCCGAAGAATGGCGTCGAGTACATTACGCTCCCCCAGCCGCAAGCGGTACAGGCGGTGGGCAAGAAGGTCGAGGTGATCGAATTCTTCATGTATCACTGCCCGCACTGCAACGCGCTGGAACCGCAGTTCGAGCAGTGGGTCAAAAAGCAGGGTGACAACATCGTCGTGCGCCGCGTGCACATCCCGTCGCAGGGCGCCAGCGATCCGGAAGCCCACCTGTACCTGACGCTCGAGGCGCTGGGCAAGCTCGAGCAGATGCACGCCAAGGTGTTCAAGGCGATGCACGTGGACCGCGTGCGCCTGACCAAGGACGATACGATCATCGACTGGGTCTCGAAGAACGGCATCGACCGCGCGACCTTCCTGAATGCATGGAACTCGTTCGGCGTGATGACCAAGCTGCGCCAGCAGGGCAAGCTGGTCGAGGCCTACAAGGTCGAAGGCGCGCCGACCATCGTCATCGACGGCAAGTACCAGACCTCGCCGTCGATCGTCTACAATTCGGTGAAGACCACCAACGAGCCGCAGCTGTTCCAGGCCACCCTGCAAGTGATGGATGCCCTGGTCGCCAAGGCGGCGAAAACGAAGTAATCAAGAACGCAAGATGAGCGACGTCGAAGGCAAGATCCTCAACATATACGACAAGTCCAAGCCGGAAACGGAGGACTTGTTCGATTCGAGCAACTGGAACCACCTCGCGTGGTGCCTGGCGCTGGCCTTCGCGGCGCTCGCCTTCTGGCTGGGTATCGCGCTGGTGAATGCCGAAAACCAGCGTAATGCCCTGATGACGAACCAGTGCCAGGACCCGGTCTTCAAGGGATCGATCGACCGGCAATGCCTGCGCACGGTGCACTCGCGCGACCACTGGTGGGAACACCTGTGGTACGGCCTCACCCACGTGAAGCCGGAGCTGCCGGCCAAGCCGGGCCGCTGAGGACGTCGGGTCCGCGCATCTTGCGTGTCCCACTCTACGTTTCTCGCTTTAAATTTCTTACTTTAAGTTTCCATTAAGTAAATATATCTTGGAAGCAATGCTACCTTTCAGGTTCGCCCACCGAACCTGAAGGATTGCACCATGCGTTTCCTCGATCTCGCTGTCGCCAGTGTGCTCTTGCTGGCGTCCACCGCCGCCCTGGCATCGCCCGCCAATCCGCAGAACGGCGTCGACTACGTCACGCTTGCCCAGCCGCAGCCCGTGCAGGCCAGCGGCAAGAAGGTCGAGGTGATCGAGTTTTTCGTGTACCACTGCCCGGTGTGCAATGCACTCGAGCCTCGCTTGGAGAACTGGATCCGTCAGCAGGGCGACCGCATCAGCGTGCGCCGCGTGCACTTCCCGTACACCGGTCCCAACGACCCTGAAGCCCACTTGTACCTGACGCTGGAAGCGCTGGGCAAGGTCGACCAGATGCATGCGAAGATATTCAAGGCCGTGCACGTCGACCGCATTCGCCTGAACAAGGACGAGGCCATCATCGACTGGGCGGCGAAGAATGGCATCGACCGCGCGACCTTCCTGAATGCCTGGAATTCCTTCGGCGTGAACACCAAGCTGCGCCAGCTGGCCAAGATCACGGCCGCCTACGGCATCGATTCGGCACCGGCGCTGGTCATCGATGGCCGCTACATGACCTCGCCGGCGACGGTCGGTGCCAAATTCGCGCCGCGTGATCGTGCGGCGCTGTTCGATGCCACGCTGCAGGTGGCCACGGCGCTGGTCGACAAGGCAGCCCAGTCGAAATAAGTCAGGACAGCGGCAGCGCCACGACGAAGCGCGCACCCCCCAGCGCCGCACGTTCGACGTGCAGGGTGCCGCCATGCAGCAGCACCGCCTTGCGCGCAATCGACAGCCCGAGACCGAAGCCGCCGGTGGCGCGGTCGCGGCTGCGGTCGAGCCGGTAGAAGGGCTCGAACACGCGCTCGGCTTCGTCGTCGGGAATCCCGGGGCCGTCATCCTCGACCGCGATCTCGATCCGGTCCTCGAGGCGGTGGGCGCGCAGCAGTACTTGCCGCACCGCGTACTTCTCGGCATTGCGCAGCAGGTTGCCGACCGCGCGCGCCAGCAGGCGACGGTCGCCGTCGATGCTGTCCAGGCCGGCGTCGACCTCGCACTCCAGCTGCTGCGGGCGCGGATGCATGCCGTCGGCACATTCCTGCAGCATGGGCGCGAGCGCGAAGGGCAGGCGTTGCGCCGCCTCAGCGCTGTCCAGCTTGCTCATCGACAGCAGCTCGTTGACCAGTTCGTTCAGCTCGGCCAGGTCGCCACCCATGGCGCCGATGCGCTTGACCAGGGCGGCCGCATGGGCCGGACCAGCGGCGCTAGGGTCCGCGGCCCGTTCCGCCAGCAGCTCGAGTCCGAACTCCAGCCGTGCGATCGGCGTGCGCAATTCGTGCGACACCGAATGCAGCAGGGTCTTCTGCGCTTCCAGCAAGCCCTGGATGCGCTCGGCCATCGCATTGATGCGCTCGGCCAGCGGGTAGACCGCATCGGCCGGCTGCAGCTGTGCCCGCGCCGACAGTTGGCCGGCGCCGAACTCGTCGGCCACGCGCGACAGCGACTGCAAGGCCTTCCAGTGGGCGCGCGACCACAGCGCGATCGGCACCAGCAGCGCCAGCGCCACGATCACGTAGCGCAGCACTTCCATCGCCAGCGCCTGTTCCAGGTCGATCGGCAGGTTCCAGGCGTGGATCACCTCGTCTTCGCTGCCGACATAGCGCCTGCCGGCCGTATCGACGCGCCGGTAGAAGGCGCGCTGGGCCGGATCGAGGACGATCTCGCCGCGTGCCAGCGCCGCCTGCTGGCGCGCGGCCAGGGCGGCGCGCGCCTGCGCCAGCGGCACCAGGTCGAAGTGCGCGCTCGACACTTCGCGCACCTTGTTCAGGCGGCCCAGCCATTCGTCGGCCGCGGCCTGGTCGACGTACTGCTCGATCAGGAAGATCTGGGCCGAGGCCTGGCGCCGCGCGATGTCTTCCAGCGGATCGCCGAACAGGCGCGCGAAGACAAAGTAGATGACGAAGGTCGCCGCCGTGATCGACAGCATCACGAGCACGAAGAAGCGGAAGAACAGGCGGTTCACGCCGCGCTGCCGTTGGCGGTTGAAGAGGTCATGCGCATCCGCAAGATTGTATAGGAGTCATTGCAAAAAGTAGGCATTTACAAATTGACGACAATCGCTCGACATTTCGCGGGTGATTGCCGCACTTGCCTTGCGTACGATGCGGATACATCAGGTTTCCGTTTGCCCACCTGAAGCGCAAGTGAGGGTGGGTTTTTTTATTCCAGCTGGATGCAGCATCGAGATATGGGAGGCGGGAAAACAAGCACGTAGAATATTGTCTTTCCGAATCTCTTCATCTCGACATGAACCAGCTCCCGCGCCTCGTCTTGCGCTTCGTTATGAGCCTTGCCTGCAGCGCTGCCTGTCTCCCGGGTTGGGCACAGACGCCGGCGCGCAACCCGATGCCGGACGGCAGCCGCGACATGTACGTCGGGCTCGGCGCGCAATCGGCGCCGCGCTACGACGGCACCGGCAGCCGCAAGGTCAGGGCCTTGCCCATGCTGCAGGTCCAGTGGAGCAACGGCATCTTCGTGTCCGGCATGAGCGCGGGCATGCACCTGTCCGATTCGCCGACGTTCGAGTTCGGTCCGCTGCTGGCGGTGTTGCCGGGCCGCGACGAACGCGGTAGCGGCAACGGCATCGGCAGCGTCGTCGAGACCACCAGCTTCGTGCTCGTCAATCCCATCCAAAG
>JAKOOD010000314.1 GCA_022701635.1 Burkholderiaceae bacterium
TTACCTCGGCACCGGCCTGGGCCAGTGGCGCGGCGGCCCCGACTTTTTGTCGGGCAGCCGCCTGGAACTGCTGATCGAGGAATGGCAGGTGGCCTGGAACCCGCTGGTCGAGGCGCGCCTGATCGAACTGGCGGCGGACGGCAGCACCCTGCCCGACGCCGCGCTGGCGCGCCTGCGGCGCGAGGAAGCGGCGCTCGGCCTCGACGGCCGCGGGCACTCGGCCGGCGCCGCCGTCAGGCTGCTGGTGCGCGCCTGCCTGGTCGGCCTGCACGAACGCCTGCCGCAGCTGCTCGCGCTTGTGGCGCGCCACCTGGCCGCCGACCCCGAACTCGATTCGGTGAGCGACTGCGCGCACCAGCTGCTCGGCCTGTGGCGGGCCCGCGCCCCGCTCGGCGTGCAGGACAATGCCGGCGTGCGCGCCCTGCTGCTGCGCGCCTGGTCGGCCAGCCTGGCGCTGCTGCCGGGACTGGCCGCGGTCAAGGCCGAGCAGGAGGGGGACGGCGTGCGCAACCTGGTCGCGCTGCGCGCGATCCGGACCGCGCTGGCCGCACCCGCATCCGCGCAGGATGGCGAGCAAGAAGCCGGTCAAGAAGCCGGACAAGAAGGCGGGCCGGACCGCGCCCAGGCCTCCGCACTGGACGACGCCTGGCACGCGGCGCTCGCACGGCTGGCCGACGGCGCCGGGCCCGGCATCGCGCTGGCCGCCGGCGCCTTGCTGTTCCTCGACGGCGCCGCCGATGAAGCGCGCCTGGCCGCGGTGCTGGCGGCACGCTTCGGGCCCGGCGCCGACGCGGCGGAAGCGGTGCGCGCCCTGGGCGGCCTGATGGCGGCGGCGCCGGAGCTGCTGCTGACCCGGCCGGGGCTGCAAGCCGACCTCGACCGCATCATGGAAGGCTGGGACGACGCCACCTTCCTGCACTACCTGCCCGACCTGCGCCTGGCCTTCGCCGGCCTCAAGCCGCAGGAAACGGCGCGCCTGGCCACCGCGCTGGCGCAGACCCACGCCGGCCTGGACGACGCGCTGTCCACGGTCCACTACGGCGTGTCCGAGGAAGACATGGGTGCCGGCGCCGCGCTGCAGGCGGCGCTGGCCGATTGCCTGCAGCGCGACGGCCTGGGCGGCTGGATGGCGGTGGCGCCATGAGCCGCGACGACAACCGCGGTGACGCCGCGCGCCGCTGGCGCCTGGTGCTGGGCCGCTATGCCGGCGACACCCTGGGCCAGGACGCGTTGGACGCGCGCGACCGCGAACTCGACCTGTCGCTCGACTACCTGTACGGCCGCGAGTACGATGGCAAGGTGCGACGCGGCGGCGGCGGACGCGGGGCCGGCCTCGACCCTAGCCAGGTGCGTGCCCTCGACTGGCTCGAGCGCAGCCGCAAGCTGTTCCCGCGCGAGGTGTTCGAACGTGTGCAGGCGCATGCGCTCGACCGCTACGGCATCCGCGAACTGCTCGACGACCCGGCCACCCTGCGCGCGCTCGAACCGAACCAGGCGCTGGCGCGCACCCTGCTGCAGATGCGCGGCCGCATGAATGCCGCCACGCTGGACGCGGTGCGCGACGTGATCCGCAAGGTGGTCGAGGACATCACGCGCCGCCTGCGCGGCGACTTCGTCGACGCCCTGCACGGCCGCCGCAACCGCTTCCGCCGCTCGGTCCTGAAGAGCAGCCAGAACTTCGACTGGCGCGCCACCATCCGCGCCAACCTCAAGCACTACGACCCGCAGCGCCAACGCCTGCTGATCGAACAGCCGCACTTCAATGCGCGCGTCAGGCGCCAGCTGCCGTGGGACGTCATCCTGTGCGTCGACCAGAGCGGCTCGATGCTGGATTCGGTGATGTACAGCGCGATCGTCGCGGGCATCCTGTCCAGCCTGCCGGCGGTACGGGTGCGCCTGGTGGTGTTCGACACCAACGTGGTCGACCTGACCCACATGGCGCACGACCCGGTGCAGGTACTGTTGACGGTGCAGCTGGGCGGCGGCACCGACATCGGGCGCGCGCTGGCGTACTGCGAGCGGCTGGTACAGTCGCCGCAGCGCACCGTGCTGGCGCTGGTCAGCGATTTCATGGAAGGCGCGGCGCCGGGACCGCTGCTGGCGAGCGTGCGCCGGCTGGCCGAGGCGCGCGTAAAACTGCTCGGGCTGGCGGCGCTGGACCAGGATGCTCTGCCGGTGTACGACCAGGCGATGGCACAGCGCCTGGCCGACCTCGGCATGCAGGTGGCGGCGCTGACGCCGACCCATTTCGCACAGTGGCTGGCGGAGACGATGGCATGACGGCAGCCTGGCGCAACTACGACGACGACGCCCTCGCGGCGCTGGCCAGCGTCGGCCTGCTGCGGCGCGCCGCCAAGGATGTCGAAGCCGGCAAGGTCGGCTGGGCAAAAGACGACCTTGCCGGCGACACGATCGTGGCCGACGGCCAGCGCGTGCAGGTGACGCTAGGGGGCCCCGGTGCGGCCCGCTGCGACTGCCCTGCGCCCGGCATCTGCAAGCACATCCTGGCGGCGGCGCTGTGGTTGCGCACGGCGCCGCCGCAGGGCGCGAAGTCGGCTGCGAAGTTGGCCACGGTATCTGCCGCGGTGCCGGCCGCGGTGCCGGCCGGTACTGTACCCGCTGCGGACGATGCGCCGGCACCCGCCGCCCCGCCGGCGGTGCCCGCCGCGCCAGCCGCGCCGCAGGACGGCGACGTGCTGGCCGACGTGCTGGCGCTCGACCAGGCCGCGGTGTTCAAGGCCG
>JAKOOD010000343.1 GCA_022701635.1 Burkholderiaceae bacterium
TCGGCCGGATAGCGGGCGGTGCCGCCGTGCTTGATTTTCTTCTTTTCGATGCCCACTTCCAGTTCCACCGCGCCGGTCAGGACGGTGAGGTGTTCGCTGGTGCCCGGGTCGTGCGGCTGGGAGGCCAATTCGCCGCCCGGCGCCAGCGTCAGCTCGTACCATTCGTACTTGCCGGCCAGGTCCATCGGACCCAGGATGCGCAGCGAGTAGCCGGCGTGGCTGCCGGGCAGGGTCGGGATTTCGTGGGCGTCGACGACGCGGATCAGTTCCGCGCTGCGCACCTCGGACGACAGCAGTTCGCCGATCTGGACGCCGAGGGCATTCGCCAGGCGCCAGGTGATGGCGATGGTGGGGTTGGCTTTTTCGCGTTCGATCTGCGACAGCATCGACTTGGAGACGCCGGCGATGCGCGACAGGTCTTCCAGCGTCAGGCCGCGCGCCAGGCGCATGCGCTGCAGGGTGGCGCCGACTTCGGGCGGGGCACTATTGTTTACTACGTTATTCATTCTGTTGTTCTAGGGAGCGGCTTGCCAAGTTCAATGGCCGGGAGTAATATTCACTATATTGAATTTTGGTTCGATATAGTAAATAAGTACAGTACATCGAACACGATTTCTTTGACCAGACGTTACAACATTCTCCAGCAAAGGACAAGCACATGAGCGACCAGGCCTTCTACGGCGCCCTCCAGCAGAAACTCGACACGCTCCGCAGCGAGGGCCTGTTCAAGCCCGAACGCGTGATCGCCTCGCGCCAGGGCGCGACGGTCGAAGCCCAGGACGGCCGCACCCTGATCAACATGTGCGCAAACAACTACCTCGGCCTGTCCGGCGACGAGCAGACCGCGCAGGCGGCCGCCGCGGCGCTGGAAAAATACGGCTACGGCCTGTCGTCGGTGCGCTTCATCTGCGGCACCCAGACCGTGCACAAGGAACTGGAAGCGGCGTTGTCGCGCTTCCTCGGCACCGAGGACACGATCCTGTACGCGGCAGCCTTCGATGCCAACGGCGGCGTGTTCGAGCCGCTGTTCGACGACAACGACGCCATCATCTCGGACGCCCTGAACCACGCCTCGCTGATCGATGGGATCCGCCTGTGCAAGGCCGCGCGCTACCGCTACGCCAACAACGACATGGCGGACCTGGAAAAGCAGCTGCAGGCCGCGACCCACGCCGGCAAGCGCCATAAAGTGATCGTCACCGACGGCGTGTTCTCGATGGACGGCACCATCGCCCAGCTCGACAAGATCGTCGCACTGGCCGAACAATACGGCGCCCTGACCCTGGTCGACGAATCGCACGCCTCCGGCTTCATGGGGCAAACCGGCCGCGGTACCCACGAGCACTGCGGCGTGCTGGGCAAGATCGACATCATCACCGGCACCCTGGGCAAGGCCCTGGGCGGGGCGATGGGCGGTTTCACCTCCGGCCGCAAGGAAGTCATCGAGACCTTGCGCCAGAAGTCGCGGCCCTACCTGTTCTCGAACACGCTGGCGCCGATGATCGCCGGCGCCTCGCTGTCAGTGCTGGAACGCATCAGCAAGTCGACCGAACTGCGCGACCGCCTGATGGAGAACACCGCCTACTTCCGCAAGGAGATCGAGCGCATCGGCTTCACCATCAAGCCGGGCACCCACCCGGTGGTGCCGGTGATGCTGTTCGACGCGCCGGTGGCGCAGAAATTCGCGGCGCGCATGTTCGAACTGGGCGTGCTGCTGTCGGGCTTCTTCTACCCGGTGGTGCCGATGGGCCAGGCGCGCGTGCGCGTGCAGCTGTCCGCCGCGCACACCCGCGAACAGCTCGATACCGTGCTGAAGGCCTTCGAGCAGGCCGGCCGGGAACTCGGCATCATTCAATAAATAGCGCACGTCGTCTTACCGGTCCGGCGCCTACCACGGCGCGGGCCGGCCGGCTCACCAAGCCCCTCCGCATCAAGAAAGAACAGGTACACCAGCATGGAACGCATCCTCATCATCGGCGCCAACGGCCAGATCGGCAGTGAACTCGTGGGCGCCCTCGCGCAGCAGCACGGTCCCGACAAGGTCATCGCCTCGGACATCGGGCTCGACAACGTCTACGGCGCCGCGCGCTACACCCGCCTCGACGTGCTCGACCGCGACGCCGTCGCCAAGCTGATCGCCGACGAGGGCATCACCCAGGTCTACCAGCTGGCGGCGCTGCTGTCGGCCACCGGCGAAAAGGCGCCGCTGAAGGCATGGACGCTGAACATGGACGGCCTGCTGAACATCCTGGAAATCGCGCGCGAGCGCGGCGAAGCCGGCAAGCCGCTGAAGGTGTTCTGGCCGTCGTCGATCGCCGCCTTCGGTCCCAACACCCCGGCCGACAACACGCCGCAGTTCGCGGTGATGGACCCGACCTCGATCTACGGCATCAGCAAACTGGCCGGCGAACGCCTGTGCGAGTACTACCACGCCAAGTACGGCGTCGACGTGCGCAGCATCCGCTACCCGGGCATCATCAGCTTCAAGTCGCCTCCGGGCGGCGGCACCACCGACTACGCGATCGCGATCTTCCACGCGGCGCTCAAGGGCGAGACCTACGAATGCTTCCTCGGCCCCGAGACCACGCTGCCGATGATCTACATGCCGGATGCGATCCGCGCCACCATCGAGCTGATGGACGCCCCGGCCGGCCAGGTCGCGATCCGCTCCTCGTACAACGTGGCCGGCGTCTCCTTCAACCCGCGCGAACTGGCCGCCGCGATCGGGGCCCGCCTGCCGGCCTTCCGTATCGCCTACAAGCCGGACAGCCGCCAGCAGATCGCCGATTCGTGGCCGAAGAGCCTCGACGACAGCCGCGCGAGCGCGGACTGGGGCTGGAAGGCGCGCATTGGCGTGGATGAGATGGTGGGCGACATGCTCGAGAATGTGGATGTCGGGCAGACTGCCTGAGCTATTTACGCTCACCGTGAACCCTATACCGTCGTTCCCGCCTGCGCGGGAACGACGTTTTGGCGCTTGCATTCATCGCACGCCCCATCAGTAATCAACATAAGTATTTAGGAGACAGCGCATGGACATGAGCGTATTTGACCTGTTCAAGATCGGCATCGGCCCCTCCAGCTCGCACACGGTCGGCCCGATGGTCGCCGCGCGCCGCTTCCTGCTGGAAGCGGGCCACCTCGACGAAGCCGTGGGCGTCGAAGCGCACCTGTACGGTTCCTTGGCGCTGACCGGCGTCGGCCACGCCACCGACAAGGCCGTGATCCTCGGCCTGATGGGCGAGACCCCGCAGGACATCGACCCAAGCACGGTCGAGGACAAGCTGGCCGAGGCCGAGCTGGACGGCGTGCTGAAGCTGCTCGGGACCAAGGAGGTGCCGTTCACCGCCAGGACCGGCCTGGTCTGGCACAAGGCATCGAGCATGCCCGAGCACCCGAACGGCATGCGCTTCGTGTTGAAGCTGGCGGACGGCAGCGTGATCGAGCGCGTCTACTACTCGGTCGGCGGCGGCTTTATCACCGCTGCCGGCGAAGCCAAGACCGACGCCGCGGCGCCGTGCGACGAGGGCGGACGCGCCGCGCTGCCGTTCCCCTTCGATACGATGCGGGTACTGCTGGCCCAGGGCCAGGCCCACGGCCTGTCGATCCCGGCCATGCTGCGCGCGAACGAACGCACGCGCATGACGGACGAGCAGCTGGACGCCGGCCTGGACCGCATCTGGGGCGTGATGCGCGACTGTATCGGCCACGGCCTGGTCACCGAAGGCCAGTTGCCGGGTGGGCTGAACGTCAAGCGCCGCGCCGCCAAGTTGTGGCGCCAGGAACAGGCCGCGAAAGGGGCCACCAACCACCTGCCGCACGACGCGGTGAACCAGGTCAGCCTGTACGCGATGGCGGTGAATGAAGAGAACGCGGCCGGCGGGCGCGTGGTGACGGCGCCGACCAACGGCGCGGCCGGCATCATCCCGGCGGTGCTGCGCTACTACGCCGAGGATTGCCGCCCGAGCGACCCCCAGCGCGGGATCCGCGACTTCCTGCTGGCCTCGAGCGCGATCGGCATGTTGTGCAAGAAGAACGCCTCGATCTCGGGCGCCGAGATCGGCTGCCAGGGCGAGGTCGGCGTGGCCTGCGCGATGGCGGCGGCCGGTCTGGTGGCGGCACTCGGCGGCACCAACGAGCAGATCGAGAACGCGGCCGAAATCGGCATCGAGCACCACCTCGGCATGACCTGCGACCCGATCGGCGGCCTGGTGCAGATCCCCTGCATCGAGCGCAACGGCATGGGCGCGATCAAGGCGATCACCGCGGCCTCGCTGGCGCTGAAGGGCGACGGCACCCATTTCGTCAGCCTGGACGACGTGATCGAGACCATGCGCCAGACCGGGGCCGACATGCAGGTCAAGTACAAGGAGACCTCGCTCGGCGGCCTGGCCATCCATGTGGTGACGGTCAACCACGCCGCCTGTTGATGCAGGGTGGACGCGGACGGCGAGTCGGCTGCGCCGTCCGCGCGTTGGAACCATGCCTGGACTGCCCGACACGTGGATGGGAAACCCGTCCACCCTACGGCACCGATCCCTGTACGGCATTAAAAATCGGCGTACAACGGAACATTATTCGGTAAAAAGACAACTTTTCCGCCGCCGGACTATAATAAATGTCCTCCCGAGCCAACCGGATCCTTTCTACCGTATGCATTATGTGTCCACCCGCGCGACCAGCGCGTCCGCAGCACGCAATCCCCAATCCTTCTCCGATATCCTGCTGGGCGGCCTGGCGCCGGACGGCGGCCTGTATCTGCCGGAAACCTATCCGCAGGTCAGCGGCGCCGAGCTCGACGCCTGGCGCACCCTGTCGTACGCCGAGCTGGCCTACGAAATCCTGCGCAAGTTCGTCACCGACATCCCCGACCAGGACCTGAAGGCGCTGACCGCGAAGACCTACACGCCGGCGGTGTACCGCAATGCGCGCGAGGATGAATCCGCCGAAGAGATCACGCCGCTGCGCGTGCTGGAGCAGGGCGCAGGGCGGACCCTGATCCTGCAGGGCCTGTCGAACGGCCCGACGCTGGCCTTCAAGGACATGGCGATGCAGTTGCTGGGCAACCT
>JAKOOD010000358.1 GCA_022701635.1 Burkholderiaceae bacterium
AATTGATCGACCGAGCGCGCGCCGCCGTCGCCTTCGAACAGGCGGGCTGCGCGGTGCGCATCCCAGGTCTGCATTTCCTCGGCATTCAACGTGTCGGGGAAATTGCGCGCCCGATAGCGGAAGAACAGTTCTTCCAGACGCGGATCCTCGAACGAAGGCCGGCTGCCCGCCAACTGCGCCGGCGATTCGGCGCGCAGCGATTCCAGGCGGCGGCGGTCGCCGCTGGAAACGAAGCCGCCATACAGGTCTTCGTCGACGTCCGGCGCCGCCGGCGCGGCATCCTTCTGGAATACCTTGGCCCACACGGCCGCCATGTCGGGTCCGGCGGCGGCGATGCGCGCGTTTGCCAGGCAGCGTTCCAGGTCGATGTCCCATTCCACCGCCTTGGCGGCGTTCAGGGTTTTCAGGTTCCCGACCAGCATCGGCGACTTGTTGAGGTGGACACTCTTGATCGGCAGCCGCGTCATTCCTTCCGGCATGTCGGCGCTGCGGGTGAACATGCGCTGGCGGATCACGTCCACGCTCAGCGCGAACAGTTCCGACGGATCATGGCGGCAATCCCAGACCAGCACCTCGTTCTTGTTGGTCGGGTGGGAAGCGATCGGCCAGACCACGGCCAGGCAGCCGCGTTCGGCCGGGAACATGCCGGACACGTGCAGGAAGGGCTGGCGCTGGGCGCGTTCCAGGTGCAGGCCCATTTCCGAGGCTACCTTGTCCTTGCGCCGCAGTTCCAGGCAAAAATCGAACAGCTTGGGCTGCCTGCTGCGGATCAGGCGCGCCAGCGCAATGGTGGCGCGCACGTCGGACAGCGCGTCGTGCGCGGCTTCATGCTGCAGGCCGTTGGCCTTGCTGAGGTCTTCCAGGCGGAAGCTGGGCTTGCCGTCCTCGCGCTTCGGCCAGGCGATGCCGTCGGGACGCAGCGCGTACGTCATGCGCACCACGTCCAGCAAGTCCCAGCGGCCGCAGCCGTTCTGCCACTCGCGTGCATACGGGTCGATCAGGTTGCGCCAGAACAAGAAGCGCGTGACTTCGTCGTCGAAGCGGATCGTGTTGTAGCCGACCCCGACCGTGCCCGGTTCGCTGAAGGCGGCGCAGATGGTGGCGGCGAATGCGTGCTCGGGCACACCCTGTTCCAGGCAATGCTGCGGCGTGATGCCGGTGATCAGGCACGCCTGCGGATCGGGCAGGTAGTCGGGCGCCGGCTGGCAGTACAGCATGATCGGCTCGCCGATCTCGTTGAGTTCGGCATCGGTGCGGATCGCCGCGAACTGCGCAGGGCGGTCGCGGCGCGGTTCGGCGCCGAAGGTTTCGTAGTCGTGCCAGAGGAAAGTATGGGTGCTCATGAATCCGGGAATGACATGATTGCGCGGCGTGCTCGCGCGGGAAGGGGTTGCGACACGCCATTCTAACGTGCCGCCCGGCCCGCCCCTAGCAAGTCATCAAGCCCATCCGAGGAACTAGAACAGGCGATAACGGTCGCGTGAATACAGGCTCAGCTGCAGATACGGTTGCGTCCAGCCTGCTTGGCCCGATACAGCGCCGCATCCGCAGCGGCGATCAGGGTCAGCTCGTCCTGGTCCGGAGTCAGGGTGGCCAGGCCGAAGGAACCGGTAACGTGCGGCAACGGCAGGCGCATGTCGGTGAATACGGTGGCATCGCGCAGGCGGCTGCACAGGCGCTCGGCCACCAGCATGGCGGCCTGGGCGCCGGTATTCGGCAGGATCGCCATCATTTCCTCGCCACCATAACGTACCGCAAAGTCGGACGGACGCAGCGCATCCTTGATCACGCCGGCGGCGGTGACCAGCGCGTGGTCGCCGAGGATGTGGCCGTGGGTGTCGTTGAAGCGCTTGAAGTGGTCGAGGTCGATCATCACCAGCGACAACGGGGTGGTGTCCTTGCGCGCGCGCATCACCAGCTTGGGCAGCATATCGGCCAGCCAGGCGCGGTTGTACAGGCCGGTGAGACCGTCGTTGAGCGACAGCTGGCGGTAGAATTCGCCCAGCTTCTGGCGCCGGCGCAGCATCGCATTGGCCTTGCGGATGCCGAACGACAATAAGCGCAGCAGGTTGCGGGCGATGCCGTTGTGTTCATCGATCAATTGCCACAACAAATCGGCGTCGATCACCAGCAGTTCGGTGTCCTCGAGCGCGGTCATGGTGTCCAGGTTGGCGGCATCGTCCAGCACCGATTGCTCGCCCACGCTCCCGCCCGGGGCGATGCGTTCGATGGTGGCGTCGCCCATCGCGGTCTCGGCGGCCACGCCCAGCGCGCCCGCGAGCACGATGTAGAGGTGGGCGCGTACGCTGTCCTGCAATTGTTCGCCTTTCGTCAGGCGCACCACCTTGCAGGGCGCGAGTGCCCGCGTGACGGCCGGCGTGACGGCGTCACGGAACAGTTCCAGGTCATGGATGTCGTAGCGCGAAGCGCCGAAGCTGTCGATGAGGTCCATGTGCGTTCTTGTGTTTCCCAGGATGAATTCGTGTTGACAATACCGCATCATACTCCATTGGTTCCGCTGACCGTGTCTGACACGCGCGCAGGTCTGAATTAAATGTTCCAATAGCGGCATGAACACATCCAAGGACTTCATCGATGCCGTCGGCCGGGTTCACCGGCCCGCCGCCGACGCCCGCATCGTCTGCCTGGTACCGTCGATCACCGAGCTGCTGTGCGAACTGGGCCTGGCGGCGCGCCTGGTGGGCCGCACCGGCTTCTGCATCCACCCGCGCGAGGTGGTTGCCGGCATTCCCAAGGTGGGCGGCACCAAGGACGTCAACGTCGACAAGATCCGCCGGCTGGCGCCGACCCACGTCGTGGTCAACATCGACGAGAACGAAAAGCCGACCGTGGAGCGGCTGGGAGAATTCGTGCCGCACGTGGTGGTCACCCATCCGAACGTCCCGCGCGACAACCTGGCACTGGCGCGCCTGATGGGCGGCATCTTCGGCGCCGAGGCGGCGGCCGAGCGCTGGTGCGCGGCCTTCGAGGCCGACTACGCGGCCCTGCGCGCATCCGCAGCCGGACCGCAACGGACCGTGCTCTACTGTATCTGGCAGGACCCATGGATGAGCGTGTCGCAGGATACCTATATCGCGAGCATGCTGGCCGAGCTGGGCTGGCGCGTGCCGGTGCTGGAAGCCGGCACGCGCTATCCGCGTTTCCATTGGTCGGAAGAACTGGTGCGCGGACTGGACGCGGTACTGCTGTCGACCGAGCCCTACCGCTTCACCGAAGCGCACGCGGATGCGCTGGAAAAGCAGATCGGTATTCCGGTGCTGCTGGTGGACGGGGAGATGATGTCGTGGTACGGCAGCCGTGCGCTGGCCGGACTCCACTATCTGCGCCGGCTGCGCACGATGTTGGAAGGCACCTGAAGCGTCAACAAAATCTCCAGGGCAAGGGATGCGGCCCGCCGACGCATTGTCGACGACAGTACGGTAGTACGGCGAGACGATGCGACGCAGCCATGGAGGTTTTGTTCGACGCTTTAATCGCACTCGGTCGGCAGGTCGGGCTGGCTTGCATAAGCAAACAGCCGCTCCAGCTGGGGCAGCGTGATGCGCCCCGTGGACAGGTCCAAGCCTGCCAGCTCGCCGCGCGCCACCCAGCGCGCCTCGAGGGTCTCGGACGTCTCGGCCTGCAGCGCGCCGTCCAGCACCCGGCACAGGATGACCGCCTTGTAGATGCTGAAGGCCTGGGGCGGATGCGGATGGCGGCGCATGTCCCACAAGGCCAGCAGGCGCAGTGCCTGCACCCGCAGTCCGGTTTCTTCGCGTACTTCCTTGACCGCCACCTCGCACGGCGTGCAGCCGACGTCGGCCCAGCCGCCCGGCAGCGACCAGCGCCCGCCGTCGCTCTTTTCGCGCACCATCAGGATCTCGTCCGCGCCGCGGAACAGCACGGCGCGCACGTCGACCTTGGGCGTCGGATAGCCGCGCTCGGCCGCGACCGCCTGCTCGAAGAAGGGGATCGGCAGGCCGGTCAGGTGGCCCAGCATGCGCTGGCTGAGTGCCAGGATTTCCTGGTAGCGCTCGGCATCGTAGACGTGCGGATCGTAGGCCAGTCCGGCCTGGGCCAGCGCCTGCAGGCGTTGGGCGATGCCGAGCCATGCCGTCGCCGAGGCATCGGGTGCTAAGCCAGCGACGGCCGGCGCCGCCAGCCGCGGCCACAGCCAGGCGCGCAGTTCGTCGACCGTCGCCGCCAGCAGGTCGGGCGCCAGCGCGCGCAGGGCGCCGGGGTCGGCGCTACCGGCCCATGCGGCGGACACGACCGCGACACCGGCCGTGCGCGCCGCCGCCACGTCGCTCGGGGCGTCGCCGATATATACGGCGTCGGCCGGCGCCATGTTCCAGGCCGCCAGGATGGCCTGCAGCGCCTCGGTCTTGCGCGGGCCGTGCGGCGAGCCGGTTTCGACGATCTCGAACATGTCTTCCAGGCCGAACCGGCGCAGCGACAGCACGGTGCTGCGCGCGCCCTTGCCGGTCACCATGCCCAGGCGCACGCCCTGGCGGCGCAGGTCGCGCAGCAGCTCGGCGATGCCGGGGAGGGGCAGCGGACAGTCCCCATGCAGCCGTTCGTAATGATGCAGGTAAGCCGCCAGCGCGGCATCGTGGTGCGCGGGCACCAGCGCCCGGATCGTGCCTTCCTCGGACGGACCGAAGGCGGCGACGATCTCGGCATCGCTCACGGCGCGCCCGGCGGCGGGTTCGATGGCATGGCGGAAGGCGCGGATGCACAGGGGCAGGGTATCGGCCAGGGTGCCGTCGAGGTCGAACAGCACGGCGTGGAACGGGCCGGGGGCGGGCAAAGCGGTCGGCATGGACATGGACGGTGAGTGATGGCTATCCTGTGCTGCAATAAAAAAGCCGGCATGCATGCCGGCTTCGGTGCGGATCGGGGTCCCGTTACTGGTTATCGGTCAGGCCCTTGTACGACTCCGGATCCACGTCCGCGCCCATCGGCAGCGGATCGCGCTTGTTCTTGTCGGCCAGGCGGCCCAGGGCGCTGTCCAGTGCGCGCTTGAGCTTGCCGGACGCGCCGGAAATCGACAGGTGCAGGTTTTCGGCATGGGCATGCACGACCACCGGCTCGTAGCCGGCCACGCGCGCTTCCATCATGCAATAGTTGTCGCCGTCGGCGTGCTTCTGGCCATTCTGGTTGCTCAGGTGAACATCGACGCGGCGGACTTGCTCGAAACGGCCGATGCTGGATTCGACGGCTTCGCGGACGCGTTCGTCCAGGCCTTGGTGGCGGTCGATGGTGTTGTCGGTATTGATATTGATTTCCATAAATCGCTCCACTAATGAATATTGTTGAAACGATCTTACCCCCTTCCATGCGCGTTCTACGTTCGCTACTGCACCGTGAACGCGCATTCGCCAGGCATATTCAGGAATCGCGCTTCAGGAGTCGATCAAGCCCGCGGCGATATTGACCGACAGCCCGAGGATCAGCAGGTTGAAGAAGAAGGCCAGCACCGATTGCCCCAGCACCAGCTTGCGCATGGTACGCGAGGCCACCGCCACGTCCGAGGTCTGGACCGCGACCGCGATCGTGAACGAGAAATACAGGAAGTCCCAATAGTCGGGTTCGAATTCGTCTTGCGGAAAGCGCAGCGGCGCTTCGCGGTTGCCGTCGCGGTAGTAAACATGGGCGTAATGGAAGCTGAACAGCACGCCGACCAGCAGCCAGGTGCCGATCACGGTCAGTGCCGTGAATGCGTAGCGCATGGCGGCATCGTGTGCCGCGACATGGCCTTTTTGCGTCAGTTCCGCGATGATCGCATACAGGCTGACGCCGGCGCCGGCCAGCAGCGTGGCCAGCACCAGGCCCGCGCTTTCGTCCTGCTTGCGGGCGATCTCGCGCACCCGGCCATGGTCGGCGCGCGCGACCAGCCAGGTCATGCCGAGCAGGTAGCTCCACACGCCGGCATTCCAGCCCACCAGCGCCTGCCGCATCCAGCTGCCTTGCGCCGGCCAGAGCGCGCCCACCAGGACGCCGAATCCGATCGCGAGCGCCAGGTAGGGGCGGTTGAGCACCAGGCGGTGCAGCAGGCGCATGTCGCCCAGGGTTTCCTTCAGCGAGGCCATGATGGGTTCATCTGTTTACGTGGCGTTCTTGGCGGCGCGCGCCGCTTCCTCGGCGGCGTGGTGCGGGAAGCGGTCCATGCGCGACAGCACCGGGAACAGCTTCATCCAGGTGCCGGTGACGACCAGCGTGGCGACGCCGCCGAACAGGATCGCCGGCACCAGCCGGAACCAGCTGGCCGTCACGCCCGATTCGAATTCGCCCAGTTCGTTGGAGGCGCCGATGAACACCGCATTCACGGCGCTGACGCGGCCGCGGATCTCGTCCGGCGTCTCGTACTGCACCAGCAGGTGGCGGATGTAGACGCTGATCATGTCGCCGGCGCCCATCAGGAACAGGGCGATCAGCGCGATCGGGAACAGGTCGGTCAGTCCCATCACGATGGTGCCGAGGCCGAACAGGCCCACGCCGCCGAACATCCAGGGGCCGACACGGCGCTGGATCGGCCAGAACGCCAGCACGATCGAACACAGCGCGGCGCCGGCGCCGGGCGCGGTGCGCAGGATGCCGAGGGCGGTGGGGCCGGCATGCAGCACGTCGTGGGCATAGGCCGGCAGCAGGGCGGTGGCGCCGCCGAACAGCACCGCGAACAGGTCGAGCGAGATGGCGCCCAATACGATCGGGCGGCTCCACACGAAGCGCAGGCCTTCGAGCAGCGTGTGCCAGCTGACCGGTGCCTTGTTCATCGCCTGCGGCGCACTGCGGGTGCAGGCCATCATCGCCAGCGACAGCGCCAGCAGGACGCTCGACACCAGGTAGACCACGTTGGCGCCGTAGACGTACAGCAGGCCGCCGACCACCGGGCCGGCGATCACCGCCACCTGGAAGCTCGACGAGCTGAGTGCCACCGCCTGCGAGAACGACTCGGTCGGCACCAGGTTACGCAGCACCGCCTGCGAGGCCGGCTGGCTGAAGGCGCGCGCACTGCCGTACAGGACCAGGATCGCGAACACCGGCCACACCACCGTGCTGCCGGACCAGGTGAACAGCTGCAGCAGCAGGCTGCACAGCAGCTGGGTGCCCATGCACAGCAGGATGATGGTGCGGCGGTTGTGGGTGTCGGCGACGTGGCCGGCCCACAGGATCAGCACCAGGAACGGCGCGAACTGCGCCAGGCCGATGAGGCCGAGGTCGAACACGTTGTGGGTGATCTGGTAGACCTGCCAGCCGACGGCGACGCTCTGCATCTGGATGGCGATGGTGTTCAGGAAGCGGGCCGACAGGTAGAACGACAGATTGCGGTTGCGCAGGACGCCGAGGCGGCCTGTGGGAGCGGTCGATGACATAGAGTGGAATAGGGCTGGCGGGAATGCGCGTCCTATTGTGCACTATATAAGGTGTATATGCAGTCAATACGGCCCACACGGGCCGTATTGACGTAGGGTAGGCTCGGGGAGCCCACCCTACGATTGGGCAGGCGTTGTGGGATTATTTCACGAACCGCAGCGCGAACTTGTCGTCCGGCGCCCCCTTCATCTCGAAAAAGGGCTGTTCGCGCGGGTCCGACGGCGCGCGCAGGTAGCCGCTGCTGGTGTCGAGCTTGAAGCCGGCGCGCGTGACTTCCTGGACCACGCTGTCCTCATCGATGCGGTGCAGGGTCTTGGTGGCGGACAGGCCGCTGCCTTTCTTGGCCGCGTTGTCGATGATGACCAGTTTCCCGCCCGGCTTCAGCGCATCGTACAGGCGCTTGTTCATGGCATCGCGGTTGGCCGGGGTGTTGGCGATGTCGTGGTAGGACATGTTGATGGTCACGAGGTCGAGCGCCGGCGCGTGCGGCGGGAGCGGGTTGTCGAAACCGGCCACCAACGAATGCAGGTTGGGCACCTTGCGCGCGTCCAGCTTGGCGTTTTCCATGGCGTTCTGCGCCCACACCTCGCCCTTGCTGCCGACCGCCGCCGCCAGCAGCGTCGCGGTGGAACCGCCGCCGGCCGAGATGTCGAGCGCCTTCATGCCCGGCTTGACCTGGGCAAACGCGAGGAACTCGGCGGGCTTGCGCTTGTCGTCGGCCTTGCGGTCGTCGTCGGTGCGCAGCGGGCTGGCGATGGCGGCCTGCCACTCCGGCGCGGTCTGGGCCTGGCCGGCGGCGTACGCCGGTACGCCGGCGGCGAGCAGGGACATACTGAATGCGGCAAGAAGGGGAACAACACGAAGCGAAGTTGGCATGGCGGAGCTCATTGTCGGGTTGGGAGGCAAGGAAACCTTACCCCAAATCGCCATGCAACATGCAAAAAATGCTACCTCGTGCGCCGCTTCAGGACTGCGCCAGGTCGGCTTCGGTGGTAAAGGCGTCGGCGTAGAATTCCTCGGCCGGCAGGCCGCAGCGCGCCACATAGTCCTGGCGCGCCGAATCGACCATCACCGGTGCGCCGCAGGCGTACACCTGGTGGTTCGACAGGTCCGGGATGTCCTGCATCACGGCCGCGTGCACGTAGCCGGTGCGGCCCGTCCAGCCGTCTTCCGGCA
>JAKOOD010000469.1 GCA_022701635.1 Burkholderiaceae bacterium
TGCGACAGCGTGGTGCCGCAGGAATTCGTGCAGGTGGACGGTGACGCGATCGTCCTGGCGCCGGGCGTGATCCGTCCCGGCGACAACCGCCGCTTCGCCGGCGAAGACCTGAAGCTGGGCAGCGCCGCGCTGGCCGCCGGCAAGGTCGTGCGCCCGGCCGACCTCGGGCTGCTGGCCTCGCTCGGCGTGGCCGAGGTACCGGTACGCCGGCGCCTGCGCGTCGCCTTCTTCTCGACCGGCGACGAACTGCGCTCGATCGGCCAGCCGCTCGACGAAGGCTGCGTCTACGACAGCAACCGCTACACCATCTACGGCATGCTGCAGCGCCTCGGCTGCGACATCATTGACATGGGCGTGGTGCGCGACGACCCGCAGGCGCTCGAGCAGGCACTGCGCGATGCCTGCGAGAGCGCCGACGCCATCATCACCTCGGGTGGAGTCTCGGTCGGCGCCGCCGACTACACGCGCGACATCATGGCGCGCCTGGGCGACGTCACCTTCTGGAAGATCGGCATGCGGCCGGGCCGCCCGCTGGCCTTCGGCCGCATCGCTTCGAACGGGCGCAGCGCCTTCCTGTTCGGGCTGCCGGGCAATCCGGTGGCGGTGATGGTCTCGTTCTACTTCTTCGCGCGCGAGGCGCTGCTGCGCATGATGGGCGCCGAAGCGCCATTCGAACTGATGCGCGCGCGTTCCAGCACCACCATCCGCAAGAAACCGGGCCGCACCGAATACCAGCGCGGCATCCTGGCGCGCGGCGCCGACGGGCAGCCGGAAGTGCGCATCACCGGATCGCAAGGTTCGGGCATCCTGCGCTCGATGTCCGAGGCGAATTGCATGGTGGTGCTGCATGACGAGCAGGGCAACGTGCAGGCCGGGGACATGGTCGATGTACTGCTGTTCGAAGGGCTGATCTGACGCTGCTGGTAACCTGGTGTATGCGTGGGCACGAGGTGCCCGCCCTACCGTGCCATCGGGTGTAGGGTGGGCACCCCGTGCCCACGCAGATTCGCATAACCCCCTGCCTCACTCGTACTCCATATCATCAATACTTTTGGCCCCACCCCAATCCGCGGGATACAACCCGTTCCGCACATATCGATGAAACGTCGAATACGGCCAATTGCTGACCCGACCAACATGTGCATGCTTCATCGGATTGAAATGGATGTAATCGACATGCCGCTCAAAATCGCGCTCGTCACGGATCTGATGTTCCCAAAACCTGCGCTGCCAGATCGTCGATTCACGATGTTTGCATGCCGACCGGCTACGGGTATCGGGATCGAGCGTGACGCCTTCCGAGAAACGCGATACAGAACGTTTGATCAGCTGCCAGCGCGTCGAAAAATCATGGTCACCATCGGGCAAAGTCCAGATGCAATGGAGATGATCAGGCAGCAGGACCCAGGCATCGATCGAAAACGGACGCGTCAGGCGTACGTTTTCGATCGCGATGCGTAATGACCGGCGTATCGTCTCGTGGCACAGGATCGGACGGCGGTGATATGACACCACCGTAAAGAAGTGAGTAGGCCCCGTACGGGCACGACGGTAATAGGGCATAGTGCGGCGATCGTACGCCGCGCGTCAGAATAAGAGTCAGATGCGAATCAAGCGTTTGCGTGGGCACAGGGTGCCCACCCTACTTTGCATCGGCTTCAAGTCGTTTTTGCAATCGAACACGGGCCGTGGCGACGTACGCCTTGCACGCATTCACATCGATGAACGCCGTGTTGCCCATCCGCGGCTGCTTCGCCTTGCGCTCCCACAGTCCGCTGAATTCGGGATGCGCCGACACCAGCACGTCGCACTTCAGCCCTTCCACTGTCGCCATCGAGCGCTCGATGTCGGCGCGGGCGCCCGGATAACCCGGGTTGCCGTCGAAGCGCTTGCCGTCGGCGGCGACCGCGTTCAGGCTGTCGGCGTAGACGATGTCGACGGTCTTGCCGCCTTCCGATGCGCGCCAGGTCCAGCTGGTGCCGCCGCGGGTGTGGCCGGGCGTGAAGCGGGCGGTCACGGCCAGCGGGCCGAGCGTGACCACTTCGCCGTCGCGCACCGCGCGCAGCTTGGCGACCGGCGTCATCGGCGGCAGGTCCCCGTCCGGACCGGTGTATTGCGGATCGCCCTTGTCGGCCTGGCCGGTGCGCAGGACCTTGAGCGCTTCCGGGCTGGTCAGCACGGTCGCGCCGCTCAGCTTCTGCAGTTCGGCGATGCCGCCGGCATGATCGAAGTGTTCGTGCGAGGTCAGGATGTAACGGATGTCCTCGACCCGGAAGCCGAGCTGGCGGATGTGCTGCGCGATCTGCGCCGCGGCTTGCGGCGTGGCGCCGTCGATCAGGATGTGACCGGCCTTCGAGGTGATCAGCACCGAACTCAGGCCGGCGGTGCCGACATAATACGTGTTGCCGAACAGGGCGAACGGTTCCTGCGGCCCGTTCCAGTCGGCGGCCAGCACGGGTGCGGCAAACACGGAGGCGCACAGGGCGGCGGCAAGGAGATGGCGGAGCGTGGTTTTCATGGTGATCCCATTGTAGGGCAGCCTCCCTGCCCGCCCGGCCGCCGTGTGACGAAACGCCGGCCTCGTGTGACGCCGGCGCTCCTGCTTACTCCCGCTTACTCGTCGCGCTCGGCCGATGCGGACGATTCGGCCGTACCCAGCATCAGCTGCGCCGCCTCGTTCGGCAGCGCTTCCACCGATTTCAGCTTGCGCGCCATCTGCCGGCTGCGCACTTCGGCGCTTTCGATGTTCTTGGCGGCGCGCTCCAGCGTCAGCTTGGTGGCGGCCAGCACGTCGCCGAACTTGCCGAATTCCGTCTTCACCGCGCCCAGCACCTGCCACACCTCGGACGAGCGCTTTTCCAGCGCCAGCGTGCGGAAGCCCATCTGCAGGCTGTTGAGCAGCGCGGTCAGGGTGGACGGGCCGGCGATCGTCACCCGCAGCGTGCGCTGCAAATCGTCCGCCAGGCCGGGCCGGCGCATCACCTCCGCATACAGGCCTTCGGTCGGCAGGAACAGGATCGCGAAGTCGGTGGTCTGCGGCGGCGACACGTATTTGTCGCAGATGGTCTTGGCTTCATTGCGCACCGCGCGTTCCAGCTCGGCGCCGAAGCGCGCGACGCCATCCGCATCGGCGCTGTCGGCCGCATCCACTAGGCGCTCGTACTGCTCTTTCGGGAACTTGGCGTCGATCGGCAGCCACAATGGCGGGCCGCCGTCGACGGTGCCCGGCAGCTTGATC
>JAKOOD010000473.1 GCA_022701635.1 Burkholderiaceae bacterium
ACCCTGCATCCGAAGGTGCACGGCGGCATCCTGGCCCGTCGCGATTTTCCAGAACATGTCGCCAAGCTGGAAGAGCATGGCATTCCGCAGATCGACATGGTGGTGGTCAACCTGTACCCCTTCCAGCAGACCGTGGCCAAAGAACAGTGCTCGCTGGAAGAAGCCATTGAGAACATCGACATCGGCGGCCCGACGATGCTGCGTTCGGCGGCCAAGAACCACCGCGACGTGGTCGTCGTCGTCGATCCGGCCGATTACGCCGTCATCCTGGCTGAAATGCAAGCGGGCGACGTCGGCTACGACACCAAGTTCCGCCTGGCCAAGAAAGTGTTCGCCCACACCGCGCAGTACGACAGCGCGATCACCAACTACCTGACCAGCCTGGGCGAAGACAAGCAGCACACCACCCGCGCCGCCTATCCGCAGACGCTGAACCTGCACTTCGAAAAAGTCCAGGACATGCGCTACGGCGAAAATCCGCACCAGAGCGCCGCCTTCTACCGCGATCTGGCCCCTGGTGACGGCAGCCTGGCCAACTACCACCAGCTGCAGGGCAAGGAACTGTCGTACAACAACATCGCCGACGCCGACGCGGCCTGGGAATGCGTGAAGTCGCTCGGCGGCTTCGAGCAGCCGGCCGGCTGCGTGATCATCAAGCACGCCAACCCGTGCGGCGTGGCGATCGGCGCCGATGCGCTGGACGCCTACCAGCGCGCCCTCAAGACCGACCCGACCTCGGCCTTCGGCGGCATCATCGCCTTCAACGTGCCGGTCGACGGCCGTGCGGCGGAAGCGATCGCCAAGCTGTTCGTGGAAGTGATCATCGCTCCGGTATTCACGCCGGAAGCGCTGCAGATCCTGGCGGCCAAGCAGAACGTGCGCCTGCTGGAAATCGCCCTGGGTAACGGCCAGAACACCTTCGACGTCAAGCGCGTCGGCGGCGGCCTGCTGGTGCAATCGCCGGATGCGCGCGACGTCGGCCTGGCCGACCTGCGCGTGGTCAGCAAGCTGCAGCCGACCCCGCAGCAGCTGCAGGACCTGCTGTTCGCCTGGCGCGTGGCCAAGTACGTCAAGTCGAACGCGATCGTGTTCTGCGCCGGCGGCATGACCCTCGGCGTTGGCGCCGGCCAGATGAGCCGCATCGACTCGGCCCGCATCGCCTCGATCAAGGCCCAGAACGCCGGCCTGTCCCTGAGCGGCTCGGCAGTGGCGTCGGACGCCTTCTTCCCGTTCCGCGACGGCCTGGACGTGGTGGTCGACGCCGGCGCGACCTGCGTGATCCACCCGGGTGGCTCGATGCGCGACCAGGAAGTGATCGACGCGGCGAACGAGCGCGGCGTGGTCATGCTGTACACTGGGACGCGTCACTTCCGTCACTAAGTTTAGACGGCCTTCGTGCGCGTAGGGTGGACTCCCCGAGCCCACGCGAACGTTTGGGAAGCGCCGGCTTACGCGTGGGCACGGCGTGCCCACGCTACGGATCTGGTGTCGGTTACCACATCCTGTGTTTTTAGACAGTATTTTTCCCACGAAATACCCTGGCCGGTATAACATTCGAAGATGATTATTCTCGGCATCGACCCGGCCCTGCGCACCACAGGGTTCGGGGTTATTGAAAAGCAGGGCAGCCGGCTGCGCTATATCGCGTCCGGCACCATCAAGACCGGCAGCGAAACCGCCTTGCCGCCGCGCCTGAAGGTGATCCTCGCCAGCATCGGCGAAGTCATCGCCACTTACCGGCCGGCGTGCGCCGCCATCGAAAAAGTCTTCGTCAACGTCAATCCGCAATCCACGCTGCTGCTGGGCCAGGCGCGCGGGGCGGCGATCACCGCACTGGTCGGGGCCGACCTCGACGTCGCCGAATTCACGCCGACCCAGATCAAGCAGGCCGTGGTCGGCACCGGCAAGGCCAGCAAGGCACAGGTGCAGGACATGGTCGCGCGCCTGCTCAAGCTGCCCGGCTTGCCCGGCAGCGATGCCGCCGACGCGCTGGCGGTGGCGATCTGCCATGCGCACAGCCACGATGCGCTGTCGCTGATCGGTTCGCTGTCGCCGGGCGTGTCAAGCCTGCACATGAAAAACGGCCGCCTGGTCTAAGCTGCTCCCATTATTGAAAGGTCACCGATGATCGGTCGTCTGTCTGGAATCCTGCTGGAAAAAAATCCGCCGCAAGTGCTGGTCGATTGCCAGGGCGTCGGCTATGAAGTCGACGTGCCGATGAGCACCTTCTACAACCTGCCGCACACCGGCGAGAAAGTGGTCCTGCACATCCATTACGTGGTGCGCGAGGATGCCCATCTGCTGTTCGGCTTCGGCACCGCCAGCGACCGCGCCGTGTTCCGCCAGTTGATCAAGATCACCGGCGTCGGTGCGCGCATGGCGCTGTCGATCCTGTCCGGTATGACGGTGGCGGAATTGTCGCAGGCGGTCACGCTGCAGGAAGCCGGCCGCCTCGTGAAAGTCCCGGGCATCGGCAAGAAGACGGCAGAACGCCTGCTGCTGGAGCTGAAGGGCAAGCTGGGCGCGGACATCGGCGCCGGCATGGGCGCCGCGCGCGACGACAGCCAGGCCGACGTGCTGAATGCGCTGCTGGCTTTGGGGTATTCTGACAAGGAAGCGCTGCTGGCCACCAAGGGCATTCCGGCCGGGACCGGCGTGTCCGACGGCATCAAGCTGGCGTTGAAAGCCCTGTCCAAAGCGTAATGGCCAAGGCGTAACGTAGAGATCAACAATGAGTATCCAGACCGACAACTTCACCGAGCAGCGCATCATCGATGCGGAACCGGCCTCGCCCAACGAGGAGGCGATCGAGCGCGCCTTGCGCCCGAAGCACCTGGACGAATACGTCGGCCAATCCAAGATCCGCGACCAGCTCGAAATCTTCATCCACGCCGCCCGCAAGCGGCGCGAGGCGCTGGATCACACGCTGCTGTTCGGTCCGCCGGGCCTGGGTAAGACCACGCTGGCCCACATCATCGCGCGCGAGATGGGCGTCAACCTGCGCCAGACTTCGGGCCCGGTGCTCGAGCGCCCGGGCGACCTGGCGGCGCTGCTGACCAACCTGGAAGCCAACGACGTCCTGTTCATCGACGAGATCCACCGCCTGTCGCCGGTGGTGGAAGAGATCCTGTATCCGGCGCTGGAAGACTACCAGATCGACATCATGATCGGCGAAGGCCCGGCCGCGCGCTCGGTCAAGCTCGACCTGCAGCCGTTCACGCTGGTCGGCGCCACCACCCGCGCCGGCATGCTGACCAACCCGCTGCGCGACCGCTTCGGCATCGTCGCCCGCCTCGAGTTCTACAACGTCGAAGAGCTGACCAAGATCGTCAGCCGCAGCGCCGCTCTCCTGGCGGCCCCGATCAACGAGGAGGGCGCCTGCGAAGTCGCCAAGCGCGCCCGCGGCACGCCGCGTATCGCCAACCGCCTGCTGCGCCGCGTGCGCGACTATGCGGAAGTGAAGGGCAACGGCGAGATCACCAAGGACATGGCCGACCGCGCGTTGAAGATGCTCGACGTCGACACGGTCGGCTTCGACGTGATGGACCGCAAGCTGCTGGAAGCGGTGCTGTTCAAGTTTTCCGGCGGTCCGGTCGGTATCGGCAACCTGGCGGCGGCGATCGGCGAAGCGGCCGATACCATCGAAGACGTGCTGGAACCCTACCTGATCCAGCAGGGCTACCTGCAACGTACCCCGCGCGGGCGCATCGCCACGCCGCTGGCGTACAAGCACTTTGGCGTGTCGGCGCCGCGCATCAGCCCGACCGGGGACCTGTGGGACAACCTGGCGGGATGATGGATACCACCGACAAGGCGCCGATGCAGATCTGGGTGGACGCCGACGCTTGCCCGGGCGTGATCAAGGAGATCCTGTTCCGGGTGGCCGATCGCCTGCAATTGCAGGTGACCCTGGTTGCCAACCAGCTGATCCGGGTGCCGGGCTCGCGCTTCATCCGCGCGCTGCAGGTGCCGAGCGGCGCGGACGTCGCCGATACCGAAATCGTGGAGCGCCTGGCGCCTGGCGACCTGGTCGTCACCGGCGATATCCCGCTGGCGGCGCGGGTGCTGGAAAAGGGCGGATTTGCATTGAATCCGCGCGGCGAGTTTTACACCAAAGACAATATCGCCCAACAGCTGACGATGCGTGCCTTCATGGAAGAGTTGAGGAGCGGCGGCGTCGACACCGGCGGCCCGCCCGCCTTCAGCCAGGCCGACCGCCAGCAATTCGCGAATGCGCTCGACCGCCATCTCGCGCGCCACTTGCCGCGCAAGCCCCAATAAAAACGATCAGTCGGCTGCCGGCACAGGCATCAGGATGGCCGACGGTTCCAGGCGTTCGCGTTCATGCTCGCGCATCGGGCGCTGGCGCGGGTCCAGCGTCGGCATGATCACGAAGTGCAGCAGCAGGACGATGGTAAATACCAGCAGGGCGCCGCTGCCCCACAGCAGTGGCTCGTCGCGACGCGTGGCGAGCGTCGCCAGCGCCGCCATCGCCGGCACCATCAGAAGGGCGGCGCCCACGATGCGCGCCT
>JAKOOD010000410.1 GCA_022701635.1 Burkholderiaceae bacterium
CCCGGCCGAGTTCGGGCGCGCCACCTCGCGCTATCGCACCCAGCCGCTGAAGGCCTACCTCGACGGCGCCTGGACCCGGCGCCTGGACGGCGACGCCAGCTTGCGCACCAAGCTGATCGGGTCGTACACGCGCAGCGAAGCCGATTTCCTGTACCGCGGGATGGATGCCGGCGGCACGCTGCTGGAGACCCACCAGGTGGCGTCCGGTCCGGTGGAGCGCCAGCTGCTGTTCAACGGCAGCTGGCGCCGTCCTTTCGGCGGCGGCCATGCGCTGGCCGCCGGCTGGGACTTCAGCCAGAAGCGCCGCAGCGAATACCGGCGCGAACACCAGTACGATGCCGCCGGGACCGAACTACTCGCCACCGACGAAAGCTACCGCGCCACGGTGCGGCGCGCCGCCCTGTTCATCCAGGACGAGTGGGACATCAACGCGGCATGGTCGGCCTACCTGGGCCTGCGCCGCGAAACGCTGCACACGCGTGGTGGCGGCAATGCCGCCGCCCCGGTGGACGTCGGCGCCGGCGTGTGGAGCCCGATCGTGCAGACGCTCTACAAGCTGCAGACCGATGGGCAAGGACGCAGCGACCAGTTGCGCCTGGCCGTCGGACGCAGCTACAAGGCGCCGGAGATCACCCAGCTGATGCCGCGCCGCTACACGGTCGACAACAACAACAGCGCCAACAACCCCGACCAGCAAGGCAACCCCGACCTGCGGCCGGAACTGGCGCTGAACCTCGACCTGGCCTGGGAACGCTACTTCAGCAAAGACAGCATGCTCGGCATCAGCGCCTTCGACAAGCAGATCCGCGACGTGACTCTCGATAGGGTTTATCAGAGCGGCGGCGTGTGGATCGTCACGCCGGTGAATGCCGGGCGCGCCCGCGTGCGCGGCCTCGAGTTCGAAGCCAAGGCCACGCGCGGCGCGGTCGCCGGCCGCGCCAACCTGGCCCGCAACTGGTCGCGCCTGGAACAGGTACCCGGGCCCGACAACCGCATCGACGGCCAGCCCGCCTGGACCGGCAACCTCGGCCTCGACGTGGCGGCCGGCGCCGCGCTCGACCTCGGCGGCAGCGCCAGCTACCGCGGCCGCTACGCATCGCGCCAGAGCATCACGATGGCGAGCAGCGGCTCGCCCAAGCGCCAGCTCGACCTGTACGCGGTATGGAAGAGCGGCCGCCATGCCCGATTGCGGCTGTCGGCCAACGACCTGCTGCACCAGGACTACACCGAACGCAGCCTCTACACGGATGGAAACAACGGCCACCGCACCCGCGGCACCGTGTACCGCCCCCACACGACCTGGCGCCTGATGTGGGAACAGTCGCTGTGACGGGCAGCCGCTTCGACTAGCGCCGCAGCGCCGTGAAGCCGGCCGGCTCCCATTCGCGCAATGCCAGCAGCAGGCCGCTGCCGCGGCGCTTGGGCAGAGGCGAGGCCAGGCTTTCCTCGTGCAGTTCGGCGAAACGGGTGCGCAGCTGGCGCAGCTCGGCCTGCATGCGCGCAAGCGCGCTCTCGGTCAGCATGCCATGGGTAAAAGCCAGCGATTCGTCGGCCTTGTCGAAGCGGCTGCCGAGGAAATCGTCGAGGCCCTGGGTATGGAAGAACTGGCGGATCGGGCCATCCGGCAGCCAGTCGAAATCGCGCGCCACGTTCAGGCGGATGCGGTTGCCCGGCATCAGGGCGATCAGGTGCAGGCGGTCCAGGTGCAGCAACTTCTGCAGGCACTCGGCTTCGCTCAGCTGGTACGCCGCCAGCATGTCGCGCAGGGTCCAGTGATTCAGGGCGCATACCGCGACCAGCAGCAGCTTGGTATCCGACACCAGCTCTTTCTCCTGGGCCGGCGCCAGCGTGCGTAGCCGGCTTTCGCCGAGCGCCGCTTCCTGGGTCAGCTCGGCCAGGGTGAAGCCGAGCATGTTGCCGATCTCGACCAGGCGGTCGACGCCCAGCGTTTCCGAGGTCAGCAGGCGCTTGACGCTGGCTTCGGACAGGTGCAGCGCCGCGGCGACGTCGCGGTAGGTCTTGCCCTGCAGCTTGAGCTGGCGCTTGATCGTAGTGAGCAGTTGGGAAACTTCGGACATGGTAGCGGAATCCGATACAGGCGGCCGGAATGATCGATCGACAGCGCTGATCGTATCACGACAGCGGCCACGGCAACAGGCTGCGCTGTAACTTCAGGTTGCCGTCGCATCTTGAAAAACGATAAACCGGACGCATATGAATGAACCGAGTCACGTTGCGCGCCCATGGGCGGCCCACTGGTCATGACACGACATCGCACCTTTCTTGCCTGCCTGCTGTTGCCGCTGTCGCTCGCCGGCTGTGCCGGCATGGCGGATTCCATCACGGCCGCACGCGGCGGCGTCCGCCCCGCCACCGAAGCCGGGGCGCCCGGCGCGGACGAATGGGCGCAGCGCTGGTCGGTGCAGGTGGGCCCGCAGGACCAGGAACCCGAACAGGACCGGGTGCGCAAGACGGCGGCCACGATGGTGGACGGTATCCGGCTGTACGACAACGGCGACTTCGAAGAGGCCATCGCCAGGCTCAGCGAACCCGGGATCCGCAGCGCGCCCGGGCCGATACGGGTGGAAGCCCTGAAGTACATCGCCTTCAGCCATTGCGTGACGAACGACCTGGCCGACTGCCGCCTCGCCTTCGATACGGCGCTCGCCATCGACCCCGACTTCGCACTAGGCCGCGGCGAAGGCGGCCACCCGATGTGGGGTCCGGTGTTCGAGCAAGCCAAGGCCGCGAGCGAACAGTTGCGCGCACGCGCGGCGCTGGCCCACGCGCGCGAGCGCATGCGTACCCAGGACTTGTGGCGTCCCTGGTAAGACCAGGGCCCCACAAAGAAAAAGCCGGCGCTTCACGATGGAAGCGCCGGCCCGGATGGGGGTGAAGCGGTGGCTTAGAAGCCGTACTTCAGGCCCACGTTCAGGGCGTCAGCCTTCGAGCCGGTGGCCTTGTCCTTGCCGTAGCGCTCGTATTCACCGACCACCGAGACGTTCTGGTTCACGGCGTATTGCACGCCGATGCCACCGTACACGCCGGTATCACGGTCGTTGATGCGGCCCAGGCCGCCCATGTCGTTCTTGCGCTCGCTGTACGACGCGCCCAGCTTGCCGTAGGCCGACACGCGCTCGTTGACCGGCACGGTGTACTTGGCGGCGAGGTAGGAATCCGAACCCTTCACCGATGCGCGGACCGGGGTCGCATTGCGGGTGGTGTTGTAGTCTTCGCTGCCGTGGTGGGTGTAACCTGCTTCGACGCCCCAGTTCTGGGTGATGTCATAGCCGGCGAAGACCTTCGGGCTGGCTTTCCACTCGTCGGCGGCCTGGTTCTTGGCACCGGAGACGGCGACGCCGACGTAAGGACGCGGCGAGTAGGTGTTGGCATCCATCAGGGTGGTTTGTGCCTGTGCTGCGCCTGCGGCGGCGACGGTTGCGGCGACTGCGATGATCAGCTTTTTCATGTGGTGTTCCTCTTCATATAGTGACTTGGCAGGCAACGTCTATCTGCGTTGCATGACTGGACCTTAACATTGCGACTTTGTTCATTCGTAGACTCAATCCGTAAGGAACTGTAACCAAGACACGCATTGCTGACCGTCCGGTCACATATTCCTTACGCTACCCTCGGTGGATAGGAACAAATTACGGGACGTAAGCAGATGTTCGATTAATTCGTCATGTATACAATTTGTTACATCATTACGTAACGTAGTGACACGGTTTTGCCACAAAGCGTGATTTTGTTGTTTTTATTTCACTAAAAGCGGATCGTAAGAATGCAGAGAAAGGCGCTGCCGAACCGACTGCGCATAAAAAATGCCCGGACGACGCCGGGCATTTTTCGTTCTGGCTTTATCTCAAGGGGCCGGCACCCAGCCTGCGCCATTGTTCCAGCCGGCGAAGATCTTGGCGCGCGCATTCACGCCGCTCAAGTCCGCTGCAGTGCTCGAATAGCCGCTGCGTCCGCTCATCTCCAGCGGCTTCCCGTTCAAGTCCATGCTGCCGCTCTCGCGCCAGCCGGCGACGGCGCTCGGCGTCGACGGATCCGGCAGTGGCGAGTTGGCCGGCTGGGTGAACCAGCCGGTGCTGGCGATGTGCGGCCCGATCCTGTTGTTGACAAAAGCGATGTTGTCGCAGCCGAGGTTCGGATTGCCGAAGCTGCCGCCCGCGTACGGCGTATTGCAGTAGCCGTTGGCGACCGTCAGCCCGCCCGAACGGCCGAGGTAGGCGCTGCCGGCGGGCACGTTCGCATCCGCGCTCAGGGTGCTGTTCAGCACCACGAAGCCGGGGTAGCCAAATGCGTCGCGCGCCTGGAACAGGTAGCCGCCCGAATAAGGACCGAGCGCGGCCCCGGTCGGATCGTAGACGGTGTGCAGTTCGCTTTCTTCGAACAGCGCCGCGAACGGCGAACCCCAGATGAAATCGACGTCGCCGGCGATGTACGACTGGTAGTACCAGGCCCAGCCCTTGGTCTGCACCGTGTCCTGGGCGCTGAGGAAGTTCATATAAGTCGCGACGAAGCGGCTGCCGTTCAGCGTGGCGCTGTTGAAATAGATCGTCTCGGCCTGGTTGTTGAAGATGGTCTGCTTGACGTGGGTATTCTTCAGCGTGAAGTTGCTGAGCTTGAGCAAGTCGGCGTTTTCCACCAGCAGCACCGCGCGGCCGCCGCCGAGCGCACGGCGCGTCGCGCCCTGCACGGTGGACAGCGTGGTCTGGGCCGAGGTCTTGCTGCCGCCGGTGCTGGGATTATAGGACTCGAAATTCTCGTGGTGGACGATTACGCCGGCACGGCTTTCGCCGACGATCGTCAAATTGTTCACGTTGCGAATGAACAGCAGCTCGTCGTAGTCGCCATTCTTGATCGTGATGGTCTTGGCATCCGCCGCATTCGCGCAGCTGACGCAGCCGTTGGCCATGATCCAGTCCAGCGCGCCCTGCACGCTGCGGAAGTCGGCGTTGCCGTTGTCGTCGACGGTGACCGCCGTCTTCGAAGCCGGCGCGCCCTTGGTGCGGAAGGTCCAGGCCTTGGCGCCGGTGATCGCGGTCAGCGGCGCGCCGTTCGAGCGGCCCGCCAGCGTGCCCGGGTCCATCGTCACGTAATAGTCGGTGCCGTAGGCCAGCACGCCATCGTGCAGCTTGATGGTGGCGGTGTTGCCGGCGATCGTCACCGGCTGGTAATACACATAGCGCCACTGGGTCAGGTTGGCGACGTTCTTGCCGATCTGGTCGATCTCGGTATTCGCGTACGGCAGCACCTGCTGGTTTTCGCCGCCGCTGGTCACGATCGTGCTGCCGACGTCGATGGTGTCGACCAGGGTGTTGTCGGCGGCCTTGTAGACCTTGAAGGTGCCGCTGGTGGCGAGCACAGGCGGACCATCGAAAGCGAGCTGCAGGCGGGTGTCAACGTAGGCGGCCTGCTCGCCCTGGGCCGGCAGATAAGTCGCGACCGGGTTGGCGGCCGGTGCCGTCGCGCCGGTGCCGGGCTGGTTCGCCGATGGGTTGTCGCTGCCGCCGCAAGCGGCGAGCAGGATGGCGGATGCGGACAGGCTGGCTGTCGCAAGGAAGGTACTGCGCATGTGTCTACCTCTGTTCTCTTTTCTGGTTCGACGTCGCAATCCGCATCGACGCGGCATGGGCATGCCGCGTCGATCAGCGTTGTCGTATGGATGTGGGGATCAATGTGCTGGTGATGCGCGCAAGGAATGCACGCTGCGCCGCACGGCGCGAACGATTGGTGTAGTGCTTGTCTCCTGTCTTGCAAAGGCTTTTGTAGGTCGACCATGGTGGGCCGCATTGATATATCAGATACTTATCTCTAATATATCAGAAAGCGATGACCTCTTGCCAGCGGCAAGCGGCATGACAGGAGACGCAAGCGCCCCGGCGGGACGAGGCCTTGCGCAGCTTATGCAGGAAACCCGCTCAAGCGCTGCGGGGCGCAAGCGGTACCAGGCGGCTGACCCAACCGATGACGTGCACGCCGGCCGCCTGCGCCGGCGCATCCTGGTTGACGATAAATGGTCCCACGGAGGCACGCCCGCCGGCCTGCTGCGCGCGCTCCAGTACCTGCCGGTCTGTCGCGCTCCATTGCGCGTCGAGCTGCACGTTCACACCGACCAGCAGCGAGGTCGTAATCAGTGGCATGATGCCCAAGTTGACGTTCGAATCGCCGCTCGACAGATAGCCAGGACCCTCGCCACCGATGGACCATCCGCCCTGGCTGAAAATATCGAACTTGAGCCAGGGACGATCGAGCACGACTTCCAGGTACTTGAACCGAACCGATTGCAGCGAGGTCGCTGGATCGATCGGCACGGCGTTCGCCACGCCGTTTCCGGGCGCACGCAGCAGCAGCTTTTCCCTGCCCGGATGCAGGATCTGGTAGGGACCATCGTCCATGCCAGTTCCGCCGCTCAGGTCGATGACGATGTCGCTGAAGCGGTCGGGGTCGCCCGTGTCGTACCAGTCCACCGGCGTTGCATACACTGGATACCAAGTGCCGGCGATCCCATCCATGTTGGCCAGCGCAGCGCAGTCGAAGCGCTCGCGCGCACTGGCGAAGGTCTGCTCGGCAAAGCTGCCGCTGCCGCCGATCGATGCCCCGTGCACCACGCTGTCGTAGACCGAGGACACGGTGTTCAGGCTCGGCGAAAAATATTCGGCAAAACTGGGTATGACGTCGGCAAGCTGGGAAAACGCATACAGCGCCGTGTAGCTGCCATTCGGGTTGGTGCTCGAGTGCGCGTTCGCGTAAGTCGCCGGCGACAAGGTCATCGGCAAGGCGTTGAGCTGTAGTACAGGCCTGGCGTCGGCCGGCGTGCCGGTGACGACCGGTCCCTCGTCGCTGCCTCCCGACTTGTTGCCGCCCTGGGGCGGCGGCACGCTACGCGGGCGCGGAAGGAGCTTGCCGATTTCGCGGGTGAGATTGAACGACACCTTGTCCTCCTTCCGGAATGAACAACGGTGGTCGGCACCCTGCACGCCGGCCACCGTCCTTGCGCCTCCCGCCAGTGCCGGCTCAGGCAGCCGGCACTGCCGCTTGTTCGGCGTCCTTGGCCGCCAGCGGATTGAGCGGCGGGCTGGCAGGCGTGATTTCGCTGACCCAGGCAATGATCTGGACGCCGGGGATGCGCAGCGTGCCGCCGTCGAACGTCGACTGGTGGTAATCGCTGGACGAGCCGCTGGCATAGCTGCCGCTGACGCTGAACGGGCCCCATCCCACGCTGGCCCTGGTCGAGATCGCGTCCTCGACGTGTTTCTTGTCGTCCGAGCTCCAGTCGGCCGTGATCGCGACGTTGCGCGCCACCACGAACGCCGTCGGAATCAGCGGCAGGACCAGTTTGTCGCTGGTGAGCTTGCCGATCGAGATGCAGTTGGCATCGCCCATGTTGGTGTACCAGTTGTTCATCTTGAAGATGAGGTCATTGAGCCAGGGCCGGAATACCCGCACGACCGCGATCTCGGCCGTCAGCTTGAACGTGCTGGCATCCATGTGGTCATGCGAATCGGCGTGGTGCCCGGTCGCGCTGGCGCTGCCGCTCCATAGCCCCCAACTCGCCGAACCCCCGGCCGACCAGTCGGAATAGGTCGACGAGGACGTGGTCTCCAGGTTGCTGCTGTCCATGGTGAAGGTCGTAAACCCGTCGGCGCTCGGATCCGCGAAGTTGCCGGGGATCGGGTAGGTGAAATACCAGGGCGCCCCGTCGATCGTCGCCGAGGCCATCGGCGACGCCATCTGGCGCTGCGCGGCGCTGATGGCATTGCCGACCGCGTCGTTGATCGACGACGCCAGTGCGGCCAGGGCCTGCTCGACCTGCGCCGCGCCCTGCGCGCGCCAGGTCGCATAGGTCTGGTCGACGTTGTTCCTCAACATGGGCTCGTTGGCCTGCCACTGGCGCTGCTGGGTGGGATCGGTGAGATCGTAGCCCAGGTAGGCGGTCCGGTAACCGCTGACCGCCGTGATGTAGGCGGTCTGGTTCTTCAGGTAGGTCTTGTAGACCGGCGAGTTATCGGTCTGCTCGATTTCGGCCCCGGTGTAATCGGCGATCTTCGAGGTGGTGTTCAGATAGTTGTACGCCATCTCGTACTTCTTTTGCTGGTCCGCGTTCGGCCTGGTCGTCGAGTTGGCGCCGTCGACGATCTGCTTGTAGGTTTGCGAGATCAGCGTGCCAGTCGGGTCATAGCTCGACCGCTGCGACGGCATCTGGTCGACCAGGTTGGCAAAGGCCTGCGATGAGGTCAGGAGCCCTTTCGGGTTCGCCGGCGTCATCATGTTGGCATAATCCGCCGGATTCAGCGCCTGGTTCTGGGCGAACTGGATGAATGTGGTATCGGTCTGGAAAGCATCGTTCTGCTTGCCCGCCGGCGCATACGTCACGGCCTGGAAGAGCCGGTCATACAACGAATTCAGCACTTTGGTTTCTGTCGCCTGATCCATTTTATTCGCCTCCTTATCGGTTTGTCTTCTACAACGCCAGGATGTCATCCCCTTTTTTTGAGTGGTATCGGGTGCCCACTTGCTGAGGGTGGCGCGCCGTCCGCGGTAAAAAGAGTGTAGGTCAGCCAAACGAAAAGTAGAGTTCCCTTAGTGACTAGTTGTAGGATTGGGCGATTTGTGGCAGGCGAGGATGCTGCATGCAAGGCGGCTGATGGCCGGGCATGGGCGGCATGCGTTGCGCGTACCTGTTTCCGGTGACATGGCAGGTGTGGTGCTACTGGGGGGCGAAAGGGAAGGATGAAGTCTGCCGGTGATCGGCGGCCTGCGGGGACACGGTAATGATGGCGGAAGCGGTGAGATTCGAACTCACGAACGGGTTCCCCCGTCGGCAGTTTTCAAGACTGCTGCCTTCAACCACTCGGCCACGCTTCCTTGCGGAACCGGCATTATACATAAACAAACGCCCCGGAGGCCAGCGGCGCGGCTGGGCAGCGCAAACCTGCCCGTTCACCCGGTCGTCAACAGCCAGTTCTCGCGCAACCCGGACTCGAATTCATAGGCCGGCAGCGGCTTCGCATACAGGTAGCCCTGCACCTCGTCGCACCCCGCCTCGCTCAGGAATGCCAGCTGTTCCACGGTCTCCACCCCTTCCGCGATCACCCGGTGCCCCAGCCTGCGTCCCATGCTGATGATGGTGCTGGCGATCGCGCAGTCGCTGCTATCCGCCGGTAGGCCGTTGGTGAACGAGCGGTCGATCTTGAGGGTGTCGATCGGGAAGCGCTTCAGGTAGCTGAGCGACGAATAGCCGGTGCCGAAGTCGTCCAGCGACAGCGCCACGCCGAGGGCGTTGATGCGGTCCATGATGGCGATCACGTCGTCGATGTCGTGCATCAGCGTGCTTTCGGTGATCTCGAGTTCGAGCCAGGACGGGTCGAGGCGGTAGCGCGCCAGCGTGTCGGCCACCCGGCCCGGCAGGGACGCCGTGAACTCGCGCGCCGAGACGTTGACGGCCAGGCGGAACGGCGGCAGGCCGGCGCCCTGCCAGACCGCGGCCTGGGCGCAGGCGCGCTCCAGTACCCATTCGCCGAGCTGCACGATCAGGCCGGTGCTTTCGGCCAGCGGGATGAAGTCGCCGGGCGGCACCATGCCGCGCTGGGGGTGGCGCCAGCGCACCAGCGCTTCGGCGCCGACCAGGCGACTGCTGCCGATCTCGAATTTCGGCTGGTAGTGCAGCACCAGTTCGCCATGGCCGAGGGCGTGGCGCAGGCCGGATTCGATCTGCATGCGCTGCTGCATGCCTTCGTTCATGTCCATGCGGTAGAACGCGATGCTGTGGTCGGGGTTCTCGGCCTTTTCCTTGGCCCGCTGCATGGCGATGTCGGCCATGCGCAGCAGGGTTTCGGCATCCTGGCCGTCCTGCGGATAGACGGCGATGCCGATGCTGGCGCCGACGCGCAGTTCGTGCTCGCCGACCGTCAACGGCGCAGCCAGGCAGGCCTGCAGCTTTTGCGCGACCGTGGTGGCTTCGAAGTGCTGGCGGATGTCGAACAGGCCGACCGCGAATTCATCGCCGGACAGGTGCGCCACCACGTCTTCGTCGCGCAGCGCGCCGCGGAAGCGCTCGGCCACCCGGCGCAGCAGTTCGTCGCCGACGCGGCGGCCGAGGGTGCCGTTGATCAGCTTGAAGCGGTTCAGGTCGATGTACAGCACGCAGGCGATGGCCTCGTTGCGCTGGGTGGCGGCGAGTGCCTGCTCGACCAGGCGGCCGAACAGGGTGCGGTTGGGCAGGCCGGTGAGTTCCTGGTAGTAGGCCAGGTGGTGCAGGCGTTCTTCGGCCTGCTTGCGCTCGGTGATGTCGGTCAGGTAGGCGATCAGGCCGATCGGGTGGTCGTCGAGGTCGCGCAGTGGCGACAGCGACAGGCTGGCCCAGAAGACCTCGCCGGACTTCTTTCGGCGCCGCACCTCCATCATGCGGCCGCCCTGCTCGGCGAAGGCATCCGGGATGTCCTCCGGTGGATGATGCGGGTCTTCGTCGGCGTACAGGAACAGGATGTGGCTGCCGACCGCTTCCAGCGCGCTGTAGCCGAACAGCTGCTCGGCGCCGCGGTTCCAGCTGGTGATGTAGCCCATGAGGTCGGTAGTCAGTACCGATTCGTGGATCTGGTCCAGGATCTGCGACTGGTGCGCCAGCTGGGCTTCGACCTGGGCGTAGGCGTGGGTCGTGCGCTGCGCCAGCGCGTGCACCTGCAGCAGCGTGGCGGTGAGGCCGGCCAGGCTGTCGAGCTGGCGCCGGTCGTCCGCGTCGTAGCTGCGGCCTGTCACCCGGTAGCGGCCGAAGCGCTCGGCGCCGGCGGCCACGTCCTGCCCCAAGGTGCCTTCTTCCGGAGTGGACGACTGGCCCGGCCCCGTGTCGAAGCTGCCCTCGGGGCTGGCGAGCAGCGCCGCGGCGATACGCCCCAGTGCCGCATGCAGGGGCGCGCCGCGCAACTTGAGCACGGCGTCGCAGACGGCGGCGCTGCTGGCGGCCAGGTCGAGCGGTGCCGGTTCGGTGAGGTGCAGCTCAGACATTGCGCACCACCTGGATCGCCCAGTGATGGGCATGGAGCTGGGCCTGCCACCAGCCGGCGGCGTCGATGCCGGCCGCCGCCAGCAGCGCCGGGTCCGGACGGCCGGCGGCCGCCAGCTGCAGGCGCTGCCCGAGCCGGCCTTCGCCGCGCAGCAGTGCGGCTTCGACGTCGCGGGGCAGCGGCAGGTCGGCCACGACCACGGCCATCGGCATCCGGAGCAGGCGGTCCAGCAGCGAAAACACGCCGGCCATGAAGGCCTGGTCCTGGGCCTCGCGCTCGCCGCCGTCCTGCTTGCACAGCGCCTCGAGCAGCGCGCCGCGCAGGGCCGCCAGCGGCAGCAGCAGGCTGGGCGGACCGTCGGCGCCGGTGCGCGCGTACAGCAGCAGTTGCAGCCAGCGCTGCAGCTGGCGCCGGCCGAGGCGGGCGATGGCCTGGCCGAAGCTGGTGATCTCGGTGCCGCACGAGAACGCGGCCGAGTTCACCAGTTTCAGCAGGTGGTAGGAGAGTGCCGGGTCCTGCTTCAGCTGGCGCTCCAGCTCGCGCGAATCGGCATCGCGCGCCAGCAGGGCCAGCAAGGTGAGGAGACGCTTGCGCGAACCGCCGTCTTCGCGGCCGGCGGGCGGCGGGTCGAGCGGATAGTCGCCCTGGAACCAGCCGAAGCCGGCGTTCTCGCACGCTTGCAAGCATGCCCGGCTGTCCACGTTCCTGGCCAGGTGCGGGCCGAACAAAGCGGACAGGACGGACAGGGACGGCGGCACACCGGCCGCGCAATCGCGCGCGACGCTGCGCAAGGCCGCCGCCGGGACCGGAGCGGGCTCGCCGTCGACCAGGATCCGGTAGCCGGCCTCCTGCAGGACGGTCAGCCGCCGTACCGCGCCCTCCTGCGCCAGCGCGGCGGCGCCCACTGCCAGCAGCACGCGGCCGGTCGGCAGCAGGTCGAGGATGGATGGGGCCAGTGCGCCGACGTCATCCAGCAGCAGGATGCAGTCGAGGGGAGCTACCGCGGCCAGCAGGTCCGGCGTGCCGAACAGCGGCTGCAGGGTGGCCGCATCGATGGCATGGCCACCGCTGCCGCCGAGCAGCAGCGCGACCCACTCGTTCTGGGCGTTGGCGACCGGGCGTACTTCTACCAACGGGGCTTGGGTTGGAACCATGAGTCAAGCGCGCGAGCGGCAATGCATATTTATGCATCTAATATAGAGCAGTGATTATCAAAAAGCAACTAATTAGATGCCATATGGCTATTTCTGTGGCATAAGCGTTTTCAGCTGCCGCCACTACCGAAATGGACGTGCTGGACCGCGAACTTGATCAGCTCGGCCTGCCCTTCGATGCCCAGTTTGCGCTTGATGTTCAGGCGGTGCGTCTCGACCGTGCGCACCGACAGGTCGAGCTCGCGCGCGATCTGCTTGTTCGACTCGCCGTTGGCGATGTGCTGCAGCACTTCCTGTTCGCGCGTGGTGAGCTGGCTGTCCTGGCCCAGCGCGTTGTCCCTGGACTGGCCTGCCGGCCGCGCCAGCTGGCGCGCCAGCGCCGCGCTGTAGTAGATGCCGCCCGCCATCACGGTGTCGATCGCCAGCACGATGTCCTTGCCGGGCGCGTCCTTCAGCACATAGCCGCGGGCGCCGGCCTGCATCGCCTGGGTCACGTACTCGAGCTTGTCATGCATCGACAACATCAGCACCGCGATGCCGGGATGGTGCGCGCTGAGGCGGGCGGTGGCGTCGATGCCGCTGCCGTCGCGCATGGTGATATCCATCAGCACCAGGTCGATGCCGCCCACGTCGGCCAGGCCCAGGGCCTCGCTGCCGGAATCGGCCTCGGCCACCACCCGGAAGTGCGGCACCGCCTCCAGGCGCGCGCGCAGGCCGTCGCGTACCAGCGGATGGTCGTCGACCAGCATGATGTTCACCAGCGCATGGGCCGGGTCGGTCGTCGTGTTCATCGGGTTCTCCATCGGTTTTAACTTACTGCGCCAGTTCGACGCTGGCACACAGCGTCGTGCCCGCCGCCGTCGACGAGATGCCGAGCGTGCCGCCCACCGCATCCAGCCGCTCGGCCATGTTGCGCAGGCCGATGCCGCGCTGCGGGTGGGTTTCCACGCCCTGCGCATCGAAGCCGGCGCCGTCGTCGGCGACCGTGAGCCGCACCAGGTCGGGCTCGTACCAGGTCGACGCGCGGCTGCGCGTGCGCTCCAGCCGCAGTTCGATGCGGTGGGCGCCGGCGTGGCGTTCGATGTTGGTCAGGGCTTCCTGGGCGATGCGGAACAGGACCGTGGACACCGGCGTCGGCAGGCCGTCCAGCGCGCCGTCGGCGCTGAACGCGACCGGCATCCCGCTGTGTTCCTCGAACTCCTCGGCCAGGTGGCCGAGCGCCGCCGCCAGCCCGAGGTCGTCGAGCAGCGCCGGACGCAAGCCGTGCGAGATGCGCCGCACCTCGCCCAGCACCTTGTTCAATTCCTCGGCGGTGCGCTCGAAGCTGGCATGCGCCTTCTGCTGCTGCTCGGCGTTGCCCTTCATGCGGATGATGCCGGCCTCGATCTGCAGCTTGATCGACACCAGCCACTGGCTGATGCCGTCGTGCAGGTCGCGCGACAGGCGTGCGCGCTCCTGTTCCTGGCCGTCGACCACGCGCTGGGCCAGCGCCCTCAGCTTGGCGTCGGCCACGCGCGATTCGCTGGCGTTCAGCGCCAGCCCGGCCGCGCCGACCGCCAGTGCCGACAGGATCGCCACGCCGGCGATCCACCACAGCGTGGTCTCGATGTTGCGCGACTGGCGCGCATCGACCTTGTCGAGCGCGGCCTGCACGTCGTCCAGGTACAGGCCGCTGCCCACGATCCAGCCCCAGTGCGCGATCGGCACCACGTAGCCGAGCTTGGGTACCGATTTGCCGGTGGTCGGCTTGACCCAGTTGTAGCGCACCAGGCCGCCACCCTGGCGCGCCACCTGCACCAGGTTCTGGATCGTCGGCGTGCCGTACTGGTCGCGCAGGTCCCACAGGTTGCGCCCGACCAGTTCCGGCTGGCGCGGATGCATCAGGTTGCGGCCCTGCATGTCGTAGACGAAGAAATAGCCGTCGTCGCCGAAGCCGAGCGACTGCAGCGTGCGCTTGGCCTGTTCCAGCGTGGCCGGGTCGCTGCGCCCGGACGCGCTCAGGTGCGCGATCGCGTGCGACGCCAGTTCCACGTAGTGCCTGAGTTCGGCCTGGCGGCTGTCCATGTAGGCCTGCTGGATGGCGGCGCGCTGGTCGTGCGCGAGCGTGACCGCCTGCTGGCGCACGAACAGGGCGATCGCGCACAGGGCCACGATCAGCGGTGCGATCGCCAGGAAAATCACCTTCTGTCTCAACTTCATGCCGTGCGCGCTATTCCTGCTGTTTTCGTCGTAACATGAAATTGTACGACCGATCAGGCAGGCGTGCCCGGCGGCTTTCGAGCGCGCGGCTCCCCGGTGCTACGTAATGCTACGTAGGGGACTCAGTAATCATGCGCTTGCCGGTCGGGGGTCGGTGCAAGATACTGACCGGATGCTGCAAAAAATGTAAGCGGACCTCGCATGTCCGTACAGCCGACTCATCGTCGGTCAACGCAGAAAAGTCTACGGAGGAGTCACAATGAAAAGTCTCAAGAGCCAGCTCGGTTGGGCTGCGCTTTCGCTCGCGGGCGCCGGGTCGCTCGCTTTCGTCGCGCTGAATCGCGGCGAGTCCATCAACGCGGTCTGGATCGTGGTGGCCGCGGTCTGCGTTTACCTGATCGCCTACCGCTTCTACAGCCTGTACATCGCCGACAAGGTGTTCGGCCTCGATGCGCGGCGCCAGACCCCCGCCTACAAATACAACGACGGCCTCGACTACGTGCCGACCAACCGCTACGTGCTGTTCGGCCACCACTTCGCGGCCATCGCCGGGGCGGGGCCGCTCGTGGGACCGGTCCTGGCCGCGCAGATGGGCTACCTGCCGGGCATGCTGTGGATCCTGGCCGGCGTCGTGTTCGCCGGCGCGGTGCAGGACTTCATCGTGCTGTTCATGTCGATGCGCCGCGACGGCCGCTCGCTGGGCGACCTGATCAAGTCCGAGATGGGCGAAATCCCCGGCGTCATCGCGCTGTTCGGTACCTTCATGATCATGGTGATCATCCTGGCCGTGCTGGCGCTGATCGTGGTGAAGGCGCTCACCGGTTCGCCGTGGGGTTCGTTCACCGTGATGGCCACCATCCCAATCGCGCTGTTCATGGGCGTGTACTCGCGCTACATCCGCGTCGGCCGCATCGGTGAAGTGTCGCTGATCGGTTTCGTGCTGCTGATGCTCGCCATCGTCAGCGGCCAGTGGGTGCACGATTCGCCGACCTGGGGTCCGATGTTCACCTTCACCGGCACCCAGCTGACCTGGATGCTGATCGGCTACGGCTTCGTGGCTTCCGTGATTCCGGTGTGGCTGCTGCTGGCGCCGCGCGACTACCTGTCGACCTTCCTGAAGATCGGCACCATCGCGGCGCTGGCGCTGGGCATCGTGTTCGTCGCCCCGCACCTGCAGATGCCGTCCGTGACCAAGTTCATCGACGGCACCGGCCCGGCCTGGGCCGGCTCGCTGTTCCCCTTCCTGTTCATTACCATCGCCTGCGGCGCCGTGTCCGGCTTCCACGCGCTGATCTCGTCGGGCACCACCCCGAAGATGATCGAGAACGAACAGCACGCCCGCTTCATCGGCTACGGCGGCATGCTGATGGAGTCCTTCGTCGCCATCATGGCGCTGGTGGCCGCCTCGACCATCGACCCGGGCGTCTACTTCGCGATGAACAGCCCGGCCGCCCTGCTAGGCACCACCGCCCAGAGCGCGGCCACGGCCGTCTCCAACATGGGCTTCGTGATCACGCCGGAAACGCTGACCCAGATGGCCAAGGACGTCGGCGAGAACACCATCATCTCGCGCGCCGGCGGCGCCCCGACCCTGGCCGTGGGCATGGCGCACATCCTGTCGAACGTGGTCGGCGGCAAGGCCATGATGGCCTTCTGGTACCACTTCGCGATCCTGTTCGAGGCACTGTTCATCCTGACCGCGGTGGACGCGGGCACCCGCGCGGGCCGCTTCATGCTGCAGGACCTGCTGGGCGCCTTCGCCCCGTCGTTCAAGCGCACCGACTCGCTGCCGGCCAACCTAATCGCCACCGGCCTGTGCGTCGCGGCATGGGGCTACTTCCTGTATCAGGGCGTGGTCGATCCGCTGGGCGGCATCAACACCCTGTGGCCGCTGTTCGGCATCGCCAACCAGATGCTGGCCGGTATCGCGCTGACCCTGGGCACCGTCGTGCTGTTCAAGATGAAGCGTGGCAAGTACGCCTGGGTCACGATCGTCCCGACCATCTGGCTGCTGATCTGCACCCTGACCGCCGGCTGGCAAAAGATCTTCCACGAGAACGTGAAGATCGGCTTCGTCTCGCACGCCCGCAAGTTCCAGGCCGCGCTCGACGGGGGCCAGGTGCTGGCCCCGGCCAAGTCGCCCGAGCAGATGAGCCGCATCATCTTCAACGACTACCTCGACGCCACCCTGTGCGCCTTCTTCATGCTGGTCGTGCTGGCGGTCGTGTTCTACGGCCTGCGCACGATCGCGGCGGCGCGCAGGGATAACAAGCCGAGCGTCAAGGAAACGCCGTACGTGCCGGCGCCGGTAGCGGCATCGGTGGCCGAGGTGCAGTGATGTTCAGCACACTCGCACAAGCCGGCCGCTACCTCGGGCAAAGCATGCGCCTGATGGTCGGCTTGCCGGAATACGACACCTACGTGGCGCACATGGAAAAGACCCACCCGGGCGAACCGATGATGAGCTACGAGGAATTCTTCCGCGAGCGGCAGGAGGCGCGGTACGGCAGTGCCCGCAGCGGCGGCTGCTGCTAGTCGCGCCACACAAAGCCTCCAGGGCGGCGTTGCATCGTCTCGCCGTACCAGCGTACTGTCGTCGACGATGCGTCGGCCGGCCGCATCCTTGCCCTGGAGGCTTTGTAAGACGCTCCAATCTAGAATGAAAGGGACGCCCAGGCGTCCCTTTCCTTTTGCACTTGCGATAACGCAAAAGCAGCGCCATAGCCCTCACCTATAGTCATTTCCTGCGGGAACTTGCTCTCTCGCATGGTGAGCCCGTGCCCGACGGACTCGTATTGCAGCCGAACAGCGCAGCCGAAGTCGATCCGTGCGAGCCATGCCGAAATTCGAGCGTTCCAGCCTCAACCAGAAGTTGACGAACATGTGCCTGCTGGCTGCGGCCAGCGCGCTGCTGGTCGCTTATCTCGCCTTTGCCGTGACCTCGGTGCTGGCGCACCGCCGTGCCGAAACCATGCAGCTGTCGGCGCTGGCCGGCGTGGTCGCCGCCAACAGCGTCGATGCGCTGTCCTTCAACGACCGCCGCCTGGCCGGCCAGGTGCTGGCGGGGCTGCAGGTGCAGGGCAACGTCGGCGCGGCGGTGCTATACGACCGCAAGGGCCAGGTGTTCGCATCGTGGCGCGCGCCGCAGCGCAAGGGCGCGTCGGCCTCGGTATTCAACTACCTGGCCAAGGAGCCGCCGGCGCTGGACGGCCTCGACCCGGCCGCGCTGGAACAGGCGAATGCGGATGGCGGCCTGCCCTGGCTGCGCGCGATGCGCACCTACCGCGCGGTCGGCGGCGCCTCCGGCGCGCCCGAAGCGGCACCGGCCGGCGTCGTGATGATCGAAGCCGACCAGCTGCCGATGTGGCTCGACCTGCTGCGCGCGCTGGGCGTGATGGCCGTCGCGATGGGCGCCGCCCTGCTCACCGCGCTGATGCAGGCGCGGCACGTGCGGCGCGGCATCGCCGACCCGATCGGCAAACTGATCAACACCGCGCAGAAGGTCGCGGCCAGCCAGAACTACACGCTGCGGATCGCCCATGCCCGCACCGACGAACTTGGCACGCTGATCGACAGCTTCAACACCATGCTGGCCCAGGTCGAGGGCCGCGGCGCCGCGCTGACCCACCACCGCGACGAGCTGGAACGGCAGGTCTCGGTGCGCACCGAGCAGCTGGAACGGGCCAAGAACGCGGCCGAGGCGGCCAGCCGCGCCAAGAGCGCCTTCCTGGCCACCATGAGCCACGAAATCCGCACCCCGATGAACGGCGTGCTGGGCATGACCGACATGCTGCTCGGGACCGAACTGACCGAGACCCAACGCAACTACACGCGCCTGGTGAAGCAGTCGGGCGAGCATCTGCTGGTGATCATCAACGACATCCTCGACTTTTCCAAGATCGAGGCCGGCAAGCTGACCGTCGAGTACATCAATTTCAACCTGTGGGACCTGCTCGACGACATCCATACCGTCTACACCCCGCAGGCCGAAGCCAAGCGCATCAGCCTGCACTTCGAGATCGCCAACGACATCCCGGTGGCGATCTGCGGCGATCCAAACCGGCTGCGCCAGATCATGGCCAACCTGCTCGGCAACGCGATCAAGTTCACCAACGACGGACGCATCCTGGCCAAGGTGCGCGTCGCCAGCGAAGACAGCCAGGCCGTGATGCTGCGCTTCGAAGTGCACGACACCGGCATCGGCATTTCGCACGAGGCGCGCGGGCGCATCTTCGACGCCTTTTCGCAGGCCGACGATTCGACCACCCGCAAGTACGGCGGCACCGGGCTGGGCCTGGCGATCTCGAAACAGCTGGTGGAACTGATGGGCGGCGCGATCGGCGTCGAGAATGCGCTGATACAAGGCCTGGAAAGCCGCGGCTCGGTGTTCTGGTTCACGGTGGCCTTCGACAAGCGCCGCGTCGATCCGGATGCGCCCGGCGACCACCAGCACACCATCGACGGCTTGCGCGTGCTGGTGGTCGACGAACGCGAGACCAGCCGCGTCGGTCTGCAGGCCCACCTCGCGACCTGGCGCGTCGAATGCGACGGCGCGGCCGGCAGCGACGACGCCCTGGCGCGCCTGCACGAGGCGGCGCGGCTAGGGCGCCCCTACGATGCCGCGGTGCTCGACATGGAGCTGGAACACAGCAGCGGCCTGCTGCTGGCGGCCGGCATCAAGGCCGACCCGGCCACCCGGGCCACGCGCCTGATCCTGCTCTCGCCAGAGAAGCTGGCCGCCGATCCGGTGCAGCGGCGCGAGGCCGGCGTGGCCTACCAGCTGATCAAGCCGGCGCGCGCGGCCGACCTGTTCGCCTGCCTGGCGACCCGCCCGCGCGGCCAGGTGGCGCCGGCGCTGCGCTTCACGCCACCGCAGCCGCTAGGGCGCGACGGCAACAACGGCAACGGCGGCGCCGGCGCGCGGCGTGCCCGCCATGTACTGCTGGCCGAGGACAACCCGGTCAACATCGAAGTCGCGAAGGCGATGCTGGAAAGCCTGGACCTGCGCGTCGACTGCGTCGGCAATGGCGCCGAGGCGGTGCATGCGCTGCAGGCGATGCGTGCCCGCGGCGGCGCAGGCACAGGCGGGGGCGACTACGATGCGGTCCTGATGGATTGCCAGATGCCGGTGATGGACGGCTTTGCCGCCACCGCCGCGATCCGGCGCGAAGAACGCGAGGCCGGACGCGGACGCGTGCTGCCGATCATCGCCATCACCGCCAACGCGCTGCAGGGCGACCGCGAATCCTGCCTCGCCGCCGGCATGGACGATTACCTGTCCAAGCCCTTCACCCAGCAGGAGCTGGCCGCGGTGATCGGACGCTGGATCGCGCTGCCGCTGGCAGCCACGGTGCACCATGGCGACGCGCCGCCGCGCCTGCCTTCGGCGTCGGTCGAAGTGATCCAGCGCGACGTGGTCAACCGCGCCGCGCTCGACAAGATCCGCATGCTGTCGCGCGAGCGCGGCGACGCCCTGGTGCAGAAGGTGATCGCCGCCTACGTCGACGACACCCCGCAGCAACTGAGCACGCTGCGCCACGCCATCGACGGCTTCGATACCGGCAACGTGCGCCGCATCGCGCACACGCTGAAGTCGGCCAGCGCCAACGTCGGCGCCGAAGCCCTGGCCGCGCTGTGCAAGGCGATGGAACAGCTGGGCCGCACCGACACCACCGAAGGCGCCGGCGCCATCCTCACCGACATGGAGCACGAGTTCCAGGCCGTCCGCAACTCCCTCACCGCGATGCTTGAGAAGGAAACCTGACATGCCAGCCCATAATGCCACCCAGCGCGCCAGCAAGCCTGCGGTCGTGCTGGTCGCCGACGACGACCCGGTGATGCGCCTGCTGATGGTCGAGATGCTCGACAGCGTGGGACTCGACGCCATCGAAGCCGAAGACGGCGCCCAGGCGGTCCAGCTGGCGCGCGAGCGTTCGCCCGACCTGATCCTGATGGACGTCGAGATGCCGCGCATGGACGGCTTCGCGGCCTGCCGCGCGATCCGCGACGCGGCCAACGGCGCCAGCGTGCCGATCGTGATGGTCACCGGCGGCGACGACCTGGAGGCGGTCACCAATGCCTACGAAGCCGGCGCGACCGACTTCGTGTCGAAGCCGATCAACTGGCCGATCCTGGGACACCGCGTGCTGTACGTGCTGCGCGCCAGCGACGCCATCGTGCGCCTGCGCATCGCCGACGCCCAGAACCGCGCGGTGCTGGCGGCGATCCCCGACACCTTTTTCCGCATGTCGCGCGAGGGCATCTACCTCGACTACGAGCCGGGCCGCGAAGGGAAACCCCGGAGCCGTTCAGGCCGTGCAGAGCACGCCCTGAACTCGCATGCATATCTGAATGCTTATCCGGTCGACGACTGCGTCGGCAAGCACGTCGCCGAGGTGCTGCCGCCCGAGATCGCCGAGCGCATGCTGGAACAGGTCGAGCTCGCGCTGCGGGTGCAGCAGGTGCGTTCGGTCGAGTATGAACTGATCCGCTTCGGCGAAGCCCAGCACTTCGAGGCGCGCCTGGTGGCGACCGGGTCGGC
>JAKOOD010000457.1 GCA_022701635.1 Burkholderiaceae bacterium
CGTCGATGCAGGCGTCGGTGACTTCGAGCATCAGGCGCGCGCGGTTCTCGATCGAGCCGCCATAGATGTCGTCGCGCTGGTTGCTCTTGTCCTGCAGGAACTGGTCGAGCAGGTAGCCGTTGGCGCCGTGGATTTCGACACCGTCGAAACCGGCCTTTTTGGCGTTCTCGGCACCCTTGCGGTAGGCGGCGACGACCTCGGCGATTTCATCCAGCCCCAATGCGCGCGGGGTCTCGTAATCCTTCATCGGACGCACCAGGCTGACGTGGCCGGCCGGCTTGATGGCGGACGGCGCCACCGGCGCCTGGCCATCCAGGAACACCGGGTCCGAGATGCGGCCGACGTGCCACAGCTGCAGCACGATGCGGCCACCGGCGCGGTGCACGGCGTCGGTGACCAGCTTCCAGCCTTCCACCTGCTCGTCGGACCAGATGCCCGGGGTGTCGGCATAGCCCACGCCCATCGGCATGACCGAGGTCGCTTCCGACAGGATCAGGCCTGCCGAGGCGCGCTGCTCATAGTATTGGGCCATTAGGGCATTCGGCACACGGCCGGCGCCGCCCGCGCGGGCACGGGTCAGCGGGGCCATGACGATGCGGTTCGGCAGGCGCAGGGCGCCGATCTGGATCGGGTCGAACAATGTACTCATCGATACTCCTGTAGTCGGTATGCATGGCCGGCCATCTTAAGCCAAGCGCGCGATTCCTGCCGGCGGCCGCCCATTTTGCCGGTGCTATACTCGGCGGCCCTCGATGGGGAGCCAAAACATAGGTAAGGAAATACCTGTAAGGAAATGGAATGAACTGGATCGTCTTGATCGTCGCCGGCCTGCTGGAAGTGGCCTGGGCGGTCGGCCTGAAGCACACCGCCGGCTTTACCCGGCTGTGGCCGTCGGTGTTCACGCTGGCGACGATGGCCGGCAGCGTCGGCATGCTGGGCCTGGCGCTGCGTACTTTGCCGCTGGGCACGGCCTACGCGGTGTGGACCGGCATCGGCACCGTCGGCACCGCGGTGTTCGGCATGCTGGTGATGGGCGAACCGGCCGGCGCACTGCGCCTGCTGTCGATCGGCCTGATCGTGGCGGGCATCGTCGGCCTCAAGCTCTTGAGCCCGGCCTGATCCTGGCGGCACACGCCGGCGACTGCGCGCACGTTTGCGCTGTGTCGTTGGTGGCGCTTTCATGCGGGGTGAATATACGGTCTGCTCAGCCGCACCCGCGGCCCACGACCGGAGATTCGGATGAAGCTGCTCGCTGTGCCGCCCGACGATGTGCCCGCGCAGGATGCTCCCGTCGCACTCTCGGTCGTGGTACCCCTGCACGACGAGGAAGACAACGTGTTGCCGCTGGCAAGCCAGGTGCAGGCGGCGCTGGCCGCGTCGCCGTGGCCATGGCAATTGATCCTGGTCGACGACGGCAGCCGCGACCGCACCGCCACGCGCATCCGCGAGGCCGTCGCCGCCAATCCGCGGCAACTGGCGGGCGTGCTCCTGCGGCGCCGTTTCGGCCAGACCGCGGCCATGCAGGCCGGCATCGACGCCGCGCGCGGCAGCGTCGTGGCCACCATGGATGGCGACCTGCAGAACGATCCGCATGACATCCTGCGCATGGTGCGGCGCCTGCTCGACGAAGACCTCGACCTGCTGGTCGGCTGGCGCCGCGCGCGCAAGGACGGCTTCTGGCTGCGTCGGCTGCCGTCGCGGCTGGCCAACGGGCTGATCGGGGCCGTCACCCGGCTGCCGCTGCACGATTACGGCTGTTCCCTCAAGGTGTACCGCGCCGCCGTGCTGCGCGAAGTGCGCCTGTACGGCGAGATGCACCGCTTCATCCCGACCTGGATGGCCACCGTCACCGCGCCCGAGCGCATCCGCGAAGAAGAAGTCAGCCATTTCCCGCGCGTGCACGGCAAATCCAAGTATGGGCTGTCGCGCACCTTCAAGGTGCTGCTCGACCTGCTGGCGGCGGTGTTCTTCGTGCGCTTCCGCGCCAGCCCCGGCCACTTCTTCGGCCGCATCGGCCTGGCCTGCGCCTTTCCCGGCACGCTGGCCCTGGCCTGGCTGGCCTGGACCAAGCTGGTCGAGGGCGAAGCGATCGCGGGGCGCCCGCTGCTGCTGTTCGGGCTATTGCTGGCGGTGATCGGCGTACAGTTCATCTGCACCGGCATCCTCACCGAAATGCTGGCGCGTACCTATTTCGAAGCCGGCACGGCGCGCACCTACCTGGTGCGCGCCACGCTCGGTACGCCGGGTGCGATCGATGGCGCGGGCGGCCTGGCGCAACGGGCGGCGCATGGCGGGCAGGATGGGCAAGGTGGACGGCCCGGGGCGGCGGAGGGGGCATGAGGCCGCCGGCGCAGGACGGCGAGCGGGACCGGTACGCTTCCATGATGGCGCCGCCGCCGCACGATGCCGGCCGCCGGCCTGCCGCGCTACCGGCCAGCGTCGCCGCGCATCCGCCGTTGCTGGCGCTGCTGGCGCTGGCGCTCGCGGTGCTGGTCAGCCTGTTCATCGGACTGGGGACAGTGCCGCTGTTCGACGTCGACGAGGGCGCATTCAGTGAAGCCACGCGCGAAATGCTGGCGCGCGGCGACTACGTCTCGACCTGGCTCAATGGCGCACCGCGGTTCGACAAGCCGATCCTGACCTACTGGCTGCAGGCCGCGTCCGTCACGCTGCTCGGCATGGACGAATTCGCGCTCCGCCTGCCGTCCGCGCTGGCGGCGACGGCCTGGATCGCCGCCATCGGCGTCTTCGCGCGCGCCCGTTTCGACGGCGCCGATGGCCCCGGCACCGGCCACGCCGCCGCCTTCATCGCCGCCACCACCGCCGGCGTCGGCGTGATCGGACGCGGCGCCATCGCCGATGCGCTGCTCAACCTGTTCCTGGCGCTGGCCATGTTCGACATCATGCGCTATGCGACGGACGGGCGCGCCGCCCAGCGCCGCCGCGCCTACCTGTGGATCGGACTGGGCCTGCTGACCAAGGGACCGGTGGCTCTGCTGGTGCCGGGCGCCGCCAGCTGCCTCGGCTTTGCCTTGCAGGGACGCCTTGCCGCATGGTGGCGCGCGCTGCGCGATCCGCTCGGCTGGGCGATCCTGCTGGCGGTGGCGGCACCCTGGTACCTGCTGGAATATGCGCGGCGCGGCGACGCCTTCCTGGCCGGTTTCTTCATGCGCCACAACGTCGAACGTTTCATGGCGCCGCTGCAGGGCCATGGCGGCGGCATCCTGTACTACCTGCCGGCGCTGTTGCTGGTCCTGCTGCCCTGGTGCGGCCTGCTGCTGGCCACCGTGCCCGCCATGTTCCGCGCCACGCTGCTTGCACTGCGGCGGCGCATGGCATCCGACGACGCCTTCCTGTGGAGCTGGTTCCTGTTCGTGTTCGCGTTCTTTTCGCTGGCCGGCACCAAGCTGCCGCACTACCTGCTGTATGGCGTGACGCCGCTGTTCATCCTGATGGCGCGCGCGCGCCAGGCATTGCATCCGGCCTGGCTGGTGCTGGCGCCGCCGCTGCTGATGCTGGCCGCGGTGGCGGCGCTGCCATACGCGCTCGAGCGGCTGGTACCGGGCATCGGCAACGCCTACGTGCGCGAGGCGCTCGGACGGGGCGAAGTGTTCGACAGCGCCTGGCGCGTCCTTGCCGGACTGCTGCTGGGCGCCGCACTGGGCTTCGCACTGTGGCGCGGCGCCGCCTTGTGGCTGCGTCTGTGTGCCACCAGCCTGCTGTGCGCAGGCGCGCTCGGCGGCCTGCTGCTGCCCGCGGTCGGCGAACTGCAGCAGCGGCCGGTGAAGGAGGCGGCGCAGCTGGCCCGCCGCGAGGGCTGGGATGTCCAGCGCTGGCGCATCGACGCGCCGAGCTTTTCGGTCTATCGCGCTGCGGTCACGCCGTCGACCCCGGCGCCGCACCCCGGCCAGGTGATCCTGACTCGCAGCGATGCGCTGCAGGCCCCGGCGCTGGCGGGTGCGCACATCCTGTACCGCAAGGGCGGCATCGTGCTGCTGCGCGTGCGCAACTAGGCCCGCCATGCGCGCACCCCTCCATCCAGCCTGGGTCTGGCTGCCGCCCGCCGCAGCC
>JAKOOD010000477.1 GCA_022701635.1 Burkholderiaceae bacterium
TGTTCGACCTCGCGCGCGGCACGGCCATCGAACAGTTGCGCGCGCTCGCGGCGCAGCGTCGACGATTCCAGTTCGATGCGCTCGAATTCCGCCTGCGCCTCGGCCAGCCGGCCCCCGTTCTGCTGCACGCGCGCGGCGAGTGCCGCGTGTTCGGCCTCGAAGGTGCGGATCGCGGATTCCAGCCGCGTCGCGCGGGCGGCGCGCTCGGCCCACTCGCGCGCGGCGCCGGCGCGCTGCCCGCGCCAGCCTGCCGGGTCTTGCCGCCATCCGGTTTGCCAGCCGGCGCCGCAGGCTTCCGCCAGCACCGGATCGAGTTCGGCCAGCAGGCCGGCCAGGGCTTGCGCCGCGGCGTCGCGCTTCGCCGCCAGCGTGGCGATGTCGGTTTCCAGGCCGTTCAACCGGGCTTGCGCCGCCTGGGCCGCGTCGAGCAGGCGTGCCTGTTCGCGGTGGGTGCTGTCCCAGGCCTGCTGGGCGGCGTCGCGCGCCAGCTCGGCGCGGCGCAGCGCCTGCTCGCGGGCGTCGAGGTCGGCGGCGCCGTCGCGCAGCAGGCCTTGCTGGGCCGAGAGCCAGGCGCCGCGGCTTTCGGCCTCCGGGGCTTCGCCGGCCAGCGGGCTGGCCGCCAGTTCTTCGTCGAGCTGGGCGACGGCATCGCGCATGGTGGCACCTTCCTCGTCCAATGCGCGCAGGCGCTCGGCGGCGGTGTCCAGCGCCGCCTGCTGCTGCGCCTGTCCGTTGAGATTGTCGCGCTGTTCGCGGCGGCGCGCCGCCACTTCCTGCGCCATCTTGTCGAGCAGGGTGTGCAGGCGCGCGTCCTGGTGGCGGTAAGGGTGTTCCTCGCTGCCGCACACCGGGCAGGGCGTGCCGTGGCCGAGGCGGTCGCGCAGGCTTTCGACGCCGTCGGCGCAGGCCAGCTGGGCGGCTTCGAACATGCGCTCGGCCTGGTCCAGGGCGGCGTCGATGGCGCCGCCCGCGGTGCGCGCCGCGTCCAGCGTGGCGGCGGCGGTCGTCTGCGCCGCCTGCTGGCGTTCGGCCTGGGCCACGAGCTTGGCGGACTGCTTGTGCGCCGCGTCCAGGGCATTGTGGATGGCGCCAAAGGCGGCCAGGCGTTCGCGCCGGGTGTCGAGCGCGCGCCGTTCGCCGCGCAGGGCGTCGGCGTCGATGGCGTCCAGCGCCTCGATCGCCTGCGCGCGCGTGGCGTCGCGTTCCCCCAGCAGGGTGGTCGCGGCGCCGAGGGCGGCGGCGGTGCGCTGGGCCGCCGCCTCGGCCTGTTCGAGACCGGTACCGGCCCGCGCCAGCGCAGTGGCCGCCGCCGCGTCCTGTGCCGCGGCCTGCTCGGCCTGCAGCAGGCGCTGTTCCCAGCGTTCCCACTGGGCCGCCAGGCCGTCGAGGTCGCGCCGCGCCTCGAGCCAGGCACGCGTGTCGGCCAGCGTGCGCCGCGCCTCGTCCAGCTCGGCCGTCTTGGCCGTCAGCGCCTGGCCGGCTTGGCGGGCTTCGGCGGCGGCCGCGTCGAGGGCGCTGCGCGCCTTGGTGTGGGCCGGGGCCAGCGTGGCGAGCGTGGCGTCGAGCGCCTTGGCGCGGTCGAGCAGGGGCGCCTGTGCGCGCTGGACCTGTTCGGCCGCTTCCAGCGTGCGCTCGGCGTCGATCTGGGCCTGGGCCGCGGCCTTTTGCGCGTCGAGCGCGCGCGCCAGGTCGTTCCCGCCATTGTCGAGCGCGAGCTGGGCCTGGCGCTGTTCGCTTGCCAGGCGCTGCAGCTCGGCCACCAGCGCGCGCGCCGGCTGCACCGCTTCGAGCGTGGCCAGATGGCGGCGCCGCTGGGCGGCGGCGTCGACCGCCGTGGCGGCCGCGGCCTGCGCGCTTTCCGCCTGGGCTTCGCCCTGTGCCAGTTTATCGAGCGCCTGGTGCCAACGCAGCTGCTGTTCGAGCGCGCCGCGGCGCGCATCCGCGCCCGCCAGCGCCGTCTGCGCCACCGTGTGTTCCTCGTCGAGCGCCGTGCGCTGCTCCGGCGCCAGCGGCGCCTGGTCCTGCAGGCGTCCGGTCAGGCGCCGCATCGCTTCCTGCTCGGTTCTCCAGCGCTCGAAGGCGCGGCGCGAGATCTCGCTGTAGACCGCGCTGCCGGTCAGGGTTTCGAGCAGTTCGCCGCGCTCGTTGTCGTCGGTGCGCAGGAACGCCGAGAACTCGTTCTGGGCCAGCAGCACCGAGCGCGTAAACTGTTCGAACGACAGGCCGATGCGCTTTTCGATCTCGGCCAGGGTCTCGGTCTTGGTATTGCCGAGCGGGGCCAGTTCCGGCAGCTTGTGCAGGCTCATGTTCACGCCCTGGAGCGCGCCGGTCGCCTTGTTGTACGAGCGGCGCACGCTCCAGCGCGCGCGGTAGGCGATGCCGTCGTTGCCGATGAAGTCGACTTCGGCATAGCCCTCGGCGGCGCCGCGCCGCAGCAGGGTGCGGCGGTCGTGCGCTTGTACGGTGTCAAGCCCGACGTCGGGCACCTGGTTGCCGGCGCGTGCCTTCAGCAGGCGCGGGGTGGCGTCGTACAGGGCCAGGCACAGGGCGTCGAGCAGGGTGCTCTTGCCCGCCCCGGTGGGGCCGCTGATCGCGAACAGGCCGCTCGAGGCCAGCGGTTCGCGCTCGAAGTCGACCGCGAATTCGCCGGCCAGCGAGGCCAGGTTCTTGCCGCCGATGCGCAGGATCTTCATGGCGCCGCCTTTTCCGCTTCCGCCGGCATCATCAGCTCGGCGAACGCGGCCAGCTGGTCGTCCGGGGCGTCGTCGCCGAAGCGCTGCTGCCACAGGCGGCGGAAGATCTCGTCCGGCTGCAGCGCCGCCAGCTGGTCCAGGGTCAGGGCCGCTTCGATGCCGGGCGCGGTCGCCACGCGCCGGGTCGGTTCGATCTTGGCCAGGCGCACCGGCTTGCCCTGCAGCGCGGCTTCGACCTGGGCGCGCAGGCCCGGTTCCGGGCCGTCCAGCAGCACCCGCACTTCCAGGTAGGGCTGTTCGTGCGCGGGACGCTCGGGCAGGTCGAGTTCGACCAGCGCCGCGATCGCTTCCTTCAGCGGCGCCGGCGCGGCCGGAATCCGCAGCAGCTCGACCGCGCGCGGCACGTGCACGGGTGTGATGGTGCGCGCCACCGCGCCGTCGAGATCGATGCGCAGCACCTGGTGCTGGTAATGTACTTCCGAGAACGACAGCGGCAGCGGACTGCCGCTGTAGCGCAGGTGGTCCTGCTTGCCGACGCGCTGGGCCAGGTGCAGGTGGCCGAGCGCGGCATAGGCCAGGCCGGGATCGAACATCGATGCCGGCAGCGCCTCGGTGCCGCCGATCACGATGCGGCGCTCGGAATCCGGCGACGAATCGCCGCCCACCATGTGGCAGTGGCCCATTGCCAGGATCGCCTGGCCGGGCGTGCGGCGTGACGCGGCCAGCGCATAGGCTTGGCGGTAGAGCAGGGCGATGCCTTGCATGTAGGCGGCGTAGGGGTCGGTCGTTTCGCCCTCCGGCGCCGCGACGCGCGGCACGTCGCCGGGCCGCAGGAAGGGAATCGCCACGCACCAGGCCTCGACTTCGCCGCCCCGCCCGGTCAGCGGCACCAGCAGGCGCTCGAGGTCGAGCTCGCCGTCGGCGTTCTTGGCCATGTGGCCGACCACGCGCGTGCCGTGCGCGCTCAGCAGCGGTCCCGGCGCTTCCAGGCGGCCCGGCGAATCGTGGTTGCCGGCGATGACGACGATGTCGAGCCGTGGCAGGCGGGCACGCGCCTGTTGCAGGAAGGTGTACAGCTGGCGCTGCGATGCCGCCGACGGATTCGCGTTGTCGAAGATGTCGCCCGCGATCAGGAGCGCATCGATGTCCTCGGCCACGAGGGTGTCGAGCAGCCAGTCGAGGAAGCGCTGGTGTTCCCAGGTCCGGTCGAAATTGTGCAGGGTCTGGCCGAGGTGCCAGTCGGAGGTGTGCAGCAGCCGCATGGGGTGGAAGGACCGAGTCTGGAGCGTGGATGAGCCGCTTACTATAGCGCAGACCGGAAGCGGCTGTAAAAAGTTGTCCGGCGAATGCGCGACAGTGTCAAAATGCTCATTACAATCGTGCATTGGATATTTTGCATTGCGTATCGAATGAGTGAACCCGTCCTGACGATCGGCGCCGCGCGCGCCCTGCACCTGGCCGCCCAGGGGATGTTACAAACCCGGTTGCAGCCCCGCCGCGCCCGTGCCACCAAGGACGACGTGCTGGCCGCGATCCGGCGCATGGGCGTGCTGCAGATCGACACCATCAGCGTGGTCGCGCGCAGCCCCTACCTGGTGCTGTGGAGCCGCCTGGGCGACTACGATCCATGCTGGCTCGACGCTTTGCTTGAAGAAGGGAAACTGTTCGAGTACTGGGCACACGAGGCCTGCTTCATTCCGATCGAGGATTACGGCCTGTACCGGCATCGCATGATCGATCCCGGTTCGCTCGGCTGGAAGTATGCGGCAGGCTTCCTGCGCGATCACCCGGACGTGGTCGAGCGGGTGCTGTCGCACATCCGCACGCACGGTCCGGCGCGCTCGGCTGATTTCGAACGCACCGATGGGCAAGCCGGCGGCTGGTGGGCCTGGAAGCCGGAAAAGCGCTCGCTCGAACTGCTGTTCACGGCCGGCGTGCTGATGATCGCGCGGCGCCAGAATTTTCATCGCATCTACGACCTGGCCGAGCGCGTGCTGCCGGGCTGGGACGACAGCCGCATGCCGCCGATGGAGACGGTGCGGCGCGAGTTCGCCCTGCGCGCGGTAAAGGCGCTCGGGCTGGCCAAGGCCGGCTGGATCGCCGACTATCACCGCACCAAGCCGCCGCACGTCGACCTGGATGCATTGCACGAAGCCGGCGAACTGCTGCGCGCAAAGGTGGAAAATTGGCGCGAACCGGTGTATGTGCACCCCGACCACGCACCGTTGCTGGAGCAGGCCGCGGCCGGCACCCTGGCGGCGAGCGCGACCAGCCTGCTGTCGCCGTTCGACCCGATCGTCTGGCACCGCAAGCGCGCACTCGAGCTCTTCGATTTCGATTACCGCCTGGAATGCTACACGCCGGCGGACAAGCGCCGCTACGGCTATTTCACGCTGCCGATCCTGCGCCGCGGCGCGCTGGTCGGCCGCGTCGACGCCAAGGCGCACCGCAAGGCCGGTGTGTTCGAACTGAAGGCGCTGGCGCTGGAGCCGGGCATGCGCCTGAGTGCCCGCCTGGCCGACGATATCGCGGCGGCGGTGGTCCGCTGCGCCCGCTGGCATGCTTGTGCGCAAGTGACGCTCGTACACGCCGAACCTGTCGCTTTTGTGCCTTTGTTACGCGCCGCGCTAGGCCGGGCCGCGCTGGCTGGGCAACAGCCTGTGCGGACGCGTGTGCAGGCGACGTCGTCGGCAGCCTGAAGCGGGGCTGACGTGCGGCTGACGTGCGGCCGGGCAGGGGCATGGGTTTGATATAGATCAAACGCCGCCCTGGCGCCCCTCCTTAAACTTGGTACTTCTTCAGGCCGATGACAAGAAATCAACGACAAAGTCCGGCCTGGCCAAAACCAACGCTTCCCATTCAGTTCCCCGTGCCGGCCCACCGTGCGGCGGCGCTGCGTTTGGAGAGACGACTGAGCGGAGACAGAATGCTGACGTCGACTTATACCCTCGTTGCCTTGTCGGTCGAACAGACCAAAGTGCGCGCCGCCTTGCAATCGCTGGTCGAGGACTTGCATGCGCTGCCGGGCGATACCAACACCCTGGCCCTGGGCCGGGCCGCACAGCTGTGCGCGAGCCTGCGCCAGATCTACGACAGCTGCCACTGGCGCAAGCTGGACAAATTCCTGGTGCCGGCGCTGCGCCGCCATACCGGCGCCGCCGATGGCCTGCTGCACGAGCTCGACCAGCTCAGCCGCAACGCCGCGGAAGCGATCTACGTGGCCGAAGCCTGCGTCGCCCAGCCCGACCGCCCGGTCCTGCGCGTACGCTTCTGCGATGCCGTCGAGCGCTGTGTGGCCGCGCTGCGCCACCGCCTCGAGCGCGAAGAGCACGAACTGTTTCCGTTGGCGCGCAGCGTGGTCGGCGACACCGCCTGGTTCGCGATCGCCAACCAGATGCTGGCCCACGACGCCTACGCGCGCGAGCGGCGCAACGTGCCGGAGCGGCAATACGCCGCGCCGGAGCTGCTCGGCCACGACAGCCATGGCCAGGGGCGCCACGTCACGCCCTTGTCGGTTGTCCATTAATCCGTACGCAGGTCGCCGACGTGTTGTTCGCACACGCCAGCCGAGTGGCGCGAAGCCATCGGGTTTCTTGCTATGATGGCGATTTTGGAAGTGCGATTTCATCATGTTCGAGTTCCTATTCAAGCGGCCGGGCGATAACAAGTCCGGCGACAAGCCGGCCGGACAGGGGGCGCAGACGTCCGCTTCGGGCGCCGCTGCGCCGTCGGGTGCGGCTGCTTCCTCCGCCGCTTCGGCTTCCGCCACCGCCGCGCGCGCGCAGCAGGCCGGGAAGCTGGGCCAGGTCGGGGGCGACGAAGCTGCCGCGGTGGAATTCATACTGCAATGCGAATTCTCCGAACTGCGGCTCACCGCCGCCGAGTTCGTCCATAGCCCGGCAGCCCTCGAGCGCGTGCATACGGCGATGCGCAATACCGACCGCCGTGTCGCCAAGCTGATGCAATCGCGCCTGGATGCCCACCGTCACCATGAAGCCGAGCACCGGCGCGCCGAGGCTGCCCTCGAGAGCGCCCGGTCCCTGCTGAACGACGCGTTGCTGACGCCCAACCACGTTGCCGATCTCGACCGCAAATGGGCGGTCATCGCCGCACCCGAGCTGCAGGAAGCGTTCCAGCGCGTGCGCGCCGCGCTCGGCCAGCGTCTCGAAGCCCAGGTGCAGCTGCAGCGCGCCATGATCGACCGCCTGGCGGCGTTGCGCCAGCTGTCGGCCGGCGTCGCCGCGGGCAGCTTGCCGGCGGCCGAACTGGCCGCGCGCCTCGAGGTGCTGGCCCAGGAACAGGCCACGGCCCTGCAGGCGCCCGAACACGCCTCGCTGCCGCGCGGGCTGGGCGCCGAATTCGGCGTCGAGCACCAGAAACTGCTGGCCAGCCTGCACGCGATCGAAGCCGGGCAGAGTGCGCTGGCGGCGCGCGGCGCTTTCCTCGAACTGCAGGGAGGCAAACCGGTGGCCGAGTTGAACGCCGACACCTTGCGCAAGGAATGGAAAGCCTTGCCGGCCCCGGCGCAGGAGCGCGAGGATACCCGCGCACAGGCGGCCGAGTTGCAGCGCCGCTTCGACGCGCTGCTGGCCAGCCTGCCGCAGCCCGAGCCGCGCAAGCCGAAGGAAGCCAGACCGGCGCCCGAGGCCGGCGCGCCCGGGGAAGCCCGCAGTGAAGCCCGTGTGGAGCCGCGCAAGCCGAAAGGCGCGGACCAGCATTTCCTTGACACTATGGATGCGATGGAAGCCGCACTGCAGCAGGGCTCGCTCGGCACCGCGGCCGAACTCGACAAGTCACTGAAGGAGGCCCGCGAAAAGGGCATGCGCCTGACGCCGGCCCAGTCCGACCGCCTGGCCC
>JAKOOD010000503.1 GCA_022701635.1 Burkholderiaceae bacterium
CCAGTTGCCTAGTCGGGCTAGCCGATCTGCCTGGCCAGGCGCTGCTCCAGCGTCAGGTCTTCCAGCGCCACCGCGATGCATGGCAGGATGGTGCCGTCGCGTTTTTCTTCCAGGGACAAACCCGGCCATTCGACCAGGTGGCGCACCCGGCCCGCACCCTCGGCCACGCGACAGATACAGGTGCGGCAGGTGCCGTTGCGGCAGGAGCTGGGCAGTTCGAAGCCGGCCTGTTCGGCCGCGCGCAGCAGCGGCGTATCGGCGTCCGCCTGGAAGGTCCAGCCGGACGGCTGGAGGGTGATGGTCGATGTCGGCATGGCGCGATTGTAGCTGCATCCATGCCGCGGCGGCCTGCGCCGGCCTGCCCAATCTTGGGTTCGTTCCCGCACAGACCATGCTTGAAGGCAGCTTTAGCCTGAAACCTCCGAAGCAAGAACAGCAGGTGCCCCATGAAGAATCAACATCTTTCCCTTCTCGCCGCCCTCCTCGGCGCCACCCTGTCGGCTGGTGCCCAGCCCGTTACCACCGCCCAGCCCGCAGCGAAAAAACAGCCCACCGGCATGACGGCGCCGGCCGCCGCGCCCATGGCCAAGCCGGGCTACACGGCGCCCACCGCGCAGGCCACGCCACTCCCTGCCGCGCCCGCCCCGGCAGCGGCGCAGCCGCCCGCCGCAACCCAGGACACCCCACCCGCACCGGCACCGGCCGCCGCGGTAGCGACCGCCGCACAGGATCCCGCCGCCAGACAGGCCGAATTCGAGCGCCTGCTGCGTGCCCAGGTGCTGCTCGACCGTGCCCACTTTTCGCCCGGCGAGATCGACGGCGCCTTCGGTTCCAACATGCGCCAGGCCCTGTCCGGCTTCCAGAAAGCGCGCAACCTGCCCGTCAGCGGCAAGCTGGACGAGGCCACCTGGAACGCGCTGAACGCCGACACCGCCCCGACCCTGGTCAGCTACTCGCTGGCCGAGGCGGACGTCGCCGGCCCGTTCCGGCCGATCCCGGAAGAGATGATGGACAAGGCCAAGCTGCCGGCGCTCGGTTATGCGACCCCGGCCGAAGGCCTGGGCGAGAAATTCCACGCCAGCCCGGCGTTGGTGGAAAAGCTCAACCAGGGCAAGAACCTGGGCCAGCTCGGCACCCAGATCGTGGTTCCGAACGTGGTTGGCACCCCGCCGCTGCCGCCGGCCGCGCGCGTGGTGGTCTACAACGATGCCCGCATCCTGACCCTGCAGGATGCTTCCGGCAACCTGCTGGCCCAGTATCCGGCCTCGACCGGCAGCGAACACGATCCGCTGCCGCTCGGCGAGTGGAAGATCCAGGGCGTGCTGCGCAATCCGACCTACCACTACAACCCCAAGCTATTCTGGGATGCCAAGGAAGGCGACAAGAAGGCCACCGTGCCTGCCGGCCCCAACAACCCGGTGGGTGTGGCCTGGATCGACCTGTCCAAGCCGCACTACGGTATCCACGGCACCCCGGTGCCGGCCATGGTGGGAAAAACCGAGTCGCACGGCTGCATTCGCCTGACCAACTGGAGCGCGGCCGAGGTGGCGGGCCTGGTAAAGGCCGGTACCCAGGTCGTGCTGCGGGATTGATGGCGGAACTGGTTCACATATAACAAGGAGAATGCGATGAGATGGTTGATGACCTTTTTGCTGGGCATCGTGGTCGGCGCCGGCGGCCTGTTCGTCTGGCTGCGCCAGGTGCCGCACGACACAGCGCCGGCCGTGGCCGCGAATACCGGTTCGCTGCCGGCCCCGGCGGCGGGACACAACCTGGACGGCCAGTTGCCGCCGGCGCCGAAGGTCATGCCCGATCTCACCGAACTCGACTTGCCCCTGCGCCCGGGCGCCATCGACCAGTCGGCGGCACCGGCGCAGTCCTCCGCATCGCCATCCGCACCAACGCTGCCGGCCGGCAAGCTGCTGGTACCGGTCGACGGCATGGCCCTGAGCCAGATCCACGACACCTTCGACCAGCCGCGCGGCAACGAACGCCACCACGAGGCACTCGACATCATGGCCCCGAAAGGCACGAAGGTGGTGGCGGCCGCCGACGGCAAGATCGCCAAGCTGTTCACCAGCAAGCCGGGCGGCGTCACCGTCTACGTGTTCGACCCGACCGAGAAGTACGCCTATTATTATGCGCACCTCGACCGCTACGCCGACGGCCTGCAGGAAGGCGCGACGGTCAAGCGCGGCGATCCGCTCGGGTATGTCGGCGTGACCGGCAATTCGGACCCGAACGCGCCCCATCTGCACTTTGCCGTGTTCGAATTGACGCCCGAGAAGCAGTGGTGGAAAGGGACGCCGGTAAATCCCTTCCCGCTGCTGGGCCAGTAAAGTTCCTCTCTATTGCCGCGACGATCATGTAGCGCCACGAGCGTCGATCCAACAAAATAAGCTGACACCCCGGCCCAGGTCGGGGCCCAGTTTCAGCGCAGTACCCCCCTCGGATGTGTGTGCCCCGCACATCACAAGCCATCTTCCGACCTCATTGTTGCGGCAAAATTTCCCAAGTGCATGTATACTTGCGGCAATATATTCCGTGTGACACCTTGATCACACGAAGTCCTGACTTGCCAGATTTTCCGATGAAATTACGTAACCTTGCCGTTTTCCTGGGTGGCTACCTGGTGACGGTACTTGTCCTCGTCCGCCTGTACCACAGCTTTTCCGGGACTGCCTCGGTCGACATCATCGCCACCTGCACCGCCATCGCCCTGCTGATCGGCTTCGCGGCCGGCACCTCCGAAACGGCCGCACGGCATGGTGCGAGCTTCGCGCTCGCCACCTTTTGCGGTGCGCTTACGATCGTGATGTGGTTCTGCATGGGCAAGGCCGGCATGGCCTTCGTCGCCCTGCCTTATGTGTTTCACTGGACCACCGCCACAAGCATCGGCTTGTACGCGGCCCGGCTCTGCCGCACCACCCTGAACGCACAGGCGGCAATGCAGTAAGGCGCATCGGCACACCTGCCCGCTGCCATCCGCTGCAGCGGCAGTCAAAGGCATGCTGGCGAATCACGTTGCGCGGCCATGGAATGGAAAAAGGCCGCCTGCGGGCGGCCTCGGACCAATCACCCTTGCGTTACTCGTCGATGTCGGCCCCGACATTGATGGCAGCATACGCCCGCTGCACCGCAACCGACTCCTTGCTCCCCTTCCCGTACAGCTCGTCGGCCGACTCGATCATCTTGGCGCGCGCATCGGCATAGTTGGTGCTCGACGTGAACTTGGTGGTGTTGGCCTTGAACCAGATCCGATAGGCCTTGTCGAGGCCGATACCGGTCATGGCCGCCGGCGTCTTGACCAGGTACTTGCTGTAATAATCGCCGGTCTTGTCGTCCTTCGATCCCTGCGCCAGGAAATAGAACATGCGGTTGTTGGGACCGCTGCTGTAGTGAACGTCGAGGCGCTTGATCGAGCTGCTCCAGGCGTCCGGGCTGCTGCCGTCCTTGCTGGGACGGTACATCCAGCGCAGCGGCGTGCCGCTCTTGCTGATTTCCTTGCCCAGCACCCAGTCGTTGCCAGTGGCCGGGATGCTGTCGCCCTTGCCGCCGGCGCGCGCATAGGCCTCGACCGCTTCGCCGTTGATGTCCGAGCTCGATTCGTTGAGGCCGCCGGATTCGCCGGAGTAGGTCAGGTTCGAGGTGGCGGCGGTGACGCCGTGGCCCATTTCGTGGCCGATCACGTCGATCGACCCGAGACTGTTGAAGCTGGAGCCGTCGCCGATGAACATGCAGCGACAGGTGTCGCTGTAATAGGCGTTGTCGTAGGCGGTGTTGACGTGGGCCGCGATATAGGTCGAGGTGTTGTGGCCGTCGAGCGAGAGCCAGTTGAACACGTTCTTCAGCGTGTCGTAGGTGTTCATCAGGCCCCACATCGCGTTCACCGCCGCGGTCTGGCCGTTGGCGTCGGTGGTGGAACCGCCGGCGACGTACTGCTTGCCGTCGCCCCAGACGTTGTCCGCGCCTTCGCTGAGGTAAACGTTGCCGGCGCTGGTGCCGTGGTTGGCGTTGGTGATCGCCATCGCGCCGAAGGTGCCGCCGGTGCCGCGGGTGTCGTCGATCATCTTGTACTTGCCGTCGACCAGGGTGGTGTTGATCGGCACCTCGCCGTTGTACTGGCTCTTGCCGACGCCGATCACGGTTTGCAGCATGTTCCACTGGTCGAGGATGCGGCCGTCGCGCGCACTGACCACGGTATCATGGTAGAGCGGTTTCTCGCCCACGTGCATGCGGGTGTGCACCAGGTAGGCCAGTACGTAGTGGTCGACGACGTCCTGCACGTCGAGCGCGTTCAATTCCTGCTCGGGCTTGTCGACCGCGGCCTGCACGCGCTCGGTGCGCATCACCGGATAGATGATCAGCTCGGCGCTGGGCGGCGCCACGTGGCGCGCTTCCAGCCCGAGCGAGGCCAGCGCGGCATCGATCGCGGCCTTCGAGGAAATGACCGGAACCACGCTGAAGTCGCCCCCCGGTGCGGCGTTGGCCGCGACCATGCCGGCGCCGTTGGCATGGCTCAATCCGAGGCGGCGTTCGGACGCGGATTCCGACCGGATGCGGCCGCCGCCGTCGAGCACCACCACCGATTCCGAACCGAACACGCGCACGCCCTTGTAGGTGTGGGCCACGCGTGCGACCTGGGTGCCCTGGGGCCCGGGATGCTGGGCGACGATGGTAAAGCCGTGGCGCGCGTCCAGGCCGCGTTCGGCGCGGCGCGCCTCCAGCTGGGCCAGCAGCGCGGCGCGCAGCTGCGGGGTTATGGCCACCGGGGCGCTCATCGTCAACGGGGAAGCCGGCGACGCTGCGCGCGGCGCGGCCGCTGCGGCGCTACTCGCGGGGCCGACCACGGCCAGGCAGCAGGCGCCCAGCGAGGCCAGCAAGTTCGGCAGGGTCGGCACATTGGTGCGCTTGTTCATCTCGTCTCCATTCGGTAGGGGTGACCACCGAACTATGGACGAGCTCGCTCAAAGGGACTTGCTCAAGCGCAAAGACCCCCACGGCGGTGTTGTACCACGGTGGGGGTTAGCGTAAAACCGTGCTATGGGGATCGCGCCGCTTACCGCTCCTTGCGGCGCATCAGGTAAGCGACGGTGCCGACCACGGCGCCGGCGATCGCGACTTTCTTCACCAGGCCGGCCTTGTTGTACTGCCATTCGGACTTGATGCCCATCTCGCCCAGCACGTTCGGCACCTTGCCGCGCGCGAGGTCGTCGGCCACGCCTTCGACCACGTTGACGCGGTCGGCCGCCAGCAGCAGCAGCCAGTGGCGCAGGTCATTCTCGGCCCAGCGGAACGCGGCGCGGCGGATCACGCCCGACAGGCCGCTCGGCGGCTGGGCGGTGCCGAAGATCGGGGTGATGCCGGGACGCTCGGTCGAGACCAGCACCTCGACATGCTGCGGCTGCTGCGGCAGCTTGCCGACCGGCTCGGGGATGAAGCGCGGCGGCGTGCGCTCCATCGGCACCGCCGGACGGTCCTTGCGGTCGAGGTCGGCGCCCCAGCCGTTGATGTGGGCCAGCTGCTCGCGCGATGGACGCTGCTGCTCGTCCGGATAATCCTGCTGGAATTGGTGGGTATGACCCTTGTGGTGATGCTGGTGCGAATGCGGATCGACTTCGTGCGACGTTTTCATGCTGGCTCCTTAATGCTGTGCGTTCTGTGCGCTGGCCTTGACGGCCTTGACCTCGCGGGCCGACGGCGGGATCAGGACGGTCTTGATGCACTCGTCGAGTTTGCTCGAGAAGATGTGATAAGCGTCCGACACCTCTTCCAGCGGAATGCGGTGGGTGATGATTTCCTTCGGATTGATGCGCCCGGCACGGATGTGCTCGATCAAGCGCGGCAGGTGGCGCTTCACGCTGGCCTGGTTCATGCGCAGGGTCAGGCCCTTGTTCAGCGCATTGCCGATCGGGACGGCGTTGAAGGTCGGTCCATACACGCCGACGATCGAGACATTGCCGCCCTTGCGCGCCGAGTTGATGGCCCAGTGCAGTACCGTGGAGGCGCCGGCCTGCATCTTCATCAGGCGGCCGGTGAGCGTCTGCGCGATCGAACCGGCCGCATCGCCACCGACCGCGTCGATGCAGACGTCGGCGCCCATCCAGTCCGTCATCTTCTTGATGTGCTCGCCCATGTCCTTGACTTCGCGGAAGTTGACCACCTCGCACTGGGCGTAGCGCTTGACGAATTCGAGGCGGTACTCGACTTCGTCGACCACGATCACGCGGCCGGCGCCCATCAGCCAGGCGGACTTGGCGGCGAAGATGCCGACCGGACCGGCGCCGAACACGACCACGGTATCACCTTCCTTGATGTCGCCCATCTCGGCCGCCTGGTAACCGGTCGGCAGCGCATCGGTCAGCAGCACGGCGTCGTCGTCGTGGATGTCGTCCGGGATGACCATCGGGCCGACGTCGGCCATCGGCACGCGCACGTATTCGGCCTGGCCGCCGTCGTAGCCGCCGGCCGTGTGCGAATAGCCGTAGATGCCGCCCACGGCGCTCGCTTGCGCATTCGTGTTGTGGCAATTGCCGTAGAGCTCATGCTTGCAATAGAAGCAGTTACCGCAGAACAGGTTGAACGGCACCAGCACGCGGTCGCCCACCTTCAGGTTCTTTACATCGGGGCCGGTATCGACGACTTCGCCGATGAATTCATGGCCGAAGGTATGGCCGACCCGGGTATCGGGCACCATACCGTGGTAAAGGTGAAGGTCCGAACCGCAGATGCAGGACCGGGTCACGCGCACGATGGCATCGCCCGGATGTTCGATCACGGGGTCGGGTTTGTGGTCGGCGCGGACCCGGTACGGTCCACGGTAATTCATTGCAAGCATAGTGTCCTCCAGTGAGTGACGGCCCTCAAATGATTTGAGGCCATGGCACCACGGTATGACAAAATCATGATGAAGGCGATACGCGCACGGAAAGGAATGACACCTTTTTGAACAATATATTTGACAATTGCAGGTATTTGTTTTTAAAAGGAATTTGTTGATGCGCGCATGCATCAGCGGATTTTCCAAATAAAAAGGCCGCGTGATGCGCGGCCTTTTTATTTGGATTTCAAGTAATTACAGTTGTCGTGCCTCGAAGGTGTTGCACTGTTCGACGGAACCGGAATCGAGGCCCTTCTTGAACCAGCGCATACGCTGTGCCGAGGTGCCGTGGGTGAACGAATCCGGCACGACTTCACCGCGCGCCTGGCGCTGCAAGGCATCGTCACCGATCGCGCTGGCGGCAGCCAGGGCGGATTCGACGTCGCCGTCCTGGATGATGCGCTTGGTCTCGTCGGTGTGGTGGGCCCATACGCCGGCGAAGCAGTCGGCCTGCAATTCCACCCGCACCGACAGCGCATTGCCCTGGCTTTCCGACAGCTGCTGGCGTGCGTTGTCGACCTTGCCGGAGATACCCAGCAGATTCTGGACGTGGTGGCCGACTTCGTGCGCGATCACGTAGGCCTGGGTGAATTCGCCCGAGACATGGAAGCGCTGCTGCATCAGTTTGAAGAAGGAGAGGTCGATATACACCTTGCGGTCGGCCGGGCAATAGAAAGGCCCGACCGCGCTCTGGCCAGTGCCGCAGCCCCCGGTACCGGTGCGGCCGCTGTACAGCACCAGCACCGGCGGCTGGTATTTGGCGCCGTTGGCCTGGAAGATCTGGCCCCAGGTGGTTTCCGTATAACGCAGCACGGTCCTGACGAACTGGCTTTCGCGGTCGGTCGCAGGCGGTCCAGAAGGCGTATGCTGCTGGACCTGGGCGGGCGAACCGCCGCCGCCCGACAGCAGGCTCAGGATGGTGCTTGGCGAAACGCCGAAGAACCACGATCCCAGCAGTGCCACGACGACGGCGCCGATCCCGAGGGAACCGCCACCGAGACCGAAGCCCCCGCCCCCGCCGCTATCGCCGCGGCGGTCTTCCACGTTGCTGCTCTGTTCATCGCCTTCCCAACGCATACCGTCTCCTTCGTGTCAGCGCCCTGGTGCGCGCTTCAGTTTCACCACACTCGTATTCTCGCGCGCATCCTTGATGCGGAAGTCCTCGTCGACGGCCAGTCCGGCTCGTTGTTCGTCGTTGCGCGAACGTTCGTTGCGTTCGCGTTCGACCTCGCGCTCCACGCGCGCCTGTTGGGAAACCTTGGGCATTCTCGTCGTCATGACTATCCTTTTTCAAAGCGGACCGGCCTCCTCAAGCCAGTCGACGCCCGCAGTATGCCACTACCGCACCGGCGGTTCTGTTCGCACTTGCACATAGCATGTTAAATCTGTGACATCACCTCGATGCTTATGTGCGCTGACGCACGGAGCGGGCCGGGCAGGTACGCCATCCTGCTCCGCATGGCTATCCAGATCGCATCCGCCGCTGCCCTTGCCGACCTCGGCGCACTTTTGCGCGCCCGGGATTACCGCTTCATCACGGTCACGCCGGCCACCCACCGCCGCGTCAACCGGCGCCCGGAAAACGAATGGGCGGTCGATCTGCGTGGCGTGCTCGGCTGGAGCAGGCCGTTCCGCGAGGGCATCCTGCCGCCGGATATCGAAACCTTGCTGGACGAAGCCGGCCTGCTCGCGGATTGCCGCAATGGACAGATGCGCGGCCGGCGCGCGCTGGTACGGGCCTCGACCATCGGCGACCGCCTGTATTTCCACTCGGCCTGGCCGACCTCCGACGACGATGCCGTGTTCTTCGGCCCCGACACCTACCGCTATGCCGCCGCGATCCAACGCGCGCTGGGGTCCCCCTCCCTCGGCCGGCCGCGTAGCGACATCCGGCGCGCGGTCGACATCGGCTGCGGCGCCGGCCCGGGCGCGATCGAACTGGCGCTGCAATGCCCGCAAGCGACCGTCTACGGCGCCGACATCAACCCGGACGCGCTGGCGCTGGCCGCGGTCAACGCCGGCATCAACGGCGCTGCCAGGCTGGTAACCTGCCGCAGCGACCTGCTGGGCGGCGTGGACGGCAGCTTCGACCTGGTGATGTCGAATCCGCCCTTCATCCTCGACCCCGACGAACTGCCCTACCGCCACGGTGGCGGCGAACATGGCGCCCAGCTGTCGATCGACATCGTGCGCACCGCACTCGAACGCCTGCACCCGGGCGGCAGCCTGTTCTTGTATACCGGCATCGCGATCGTGGACGGCGAAGACCGCTTCCTGGCCGCCATCCGCGGCATGCTGGACGATGCCTGCAGCGCCTGGACCTACGAAGAACTCGACCCCGACATCTTCGGCGGCCAGCTCGGCTGCGACGGCTACGAGAACGTCGAGCGCATCGCGGCCGTCTGGCTGCATGCGGTCAAGCGCCGTTAGTCATTCGCGGTGCGTCCCTCGCAGTGCGTCCTTCGCAGTGCGTCCCTCGCAGTGCGTCCTTCGCGGTGCGTCCTTCGCAGTGCGTGCTTCGCAGTACGTGCTCATTTACCGCTGGTGGCGTTGATGGCTTTCTCGTGTTCGCCGAGGCCGACCGCCTTGTAATCGTAGGTCGGATAGAACTCGGTGCGGTAGGCGCCCCAGGCGGTGTCTTCCAGCACGCGGTTGACTTCGCGCAGGCGCGACGCCGGCAACCGTACCGTGATCACCTGGCCGATCCCCATCGCCACGGTCCAGCTCACCACGTCGACGCCCTGCGGCGGAAAGGCTTTATAGAAACCCTGCTTGGCCAGCTGTGCGTTCAGTTCGGCCAGCGGACGCGACTGATCGTGCTTGAGGAAGATGGTGAGCAGGATGGCGTTGTCCGGCGTGGCGGTTGCCGTGCCGCTGCCGGGGGCGGCGACGCTCTGGGCCTGGGCGGCGGCCGTGCAGGCAAGACTTGCTGCGACGAGCGTGACGAGCGTGACGATGCGGGCGAAGCGGGTGGCGATCATGGGCGGGCTCCTGGCAGGTTGACAGCTTGGCGCGTTGGTCGTCGACACTGAGCCTGTCGACGCCACCGCGCATGGTCGATACGTATATTATCAATGATATAAGCGTTACGTCGTTTCAAACGTTCGACGTGCAATTTCACGCATGCCGACGGCCCGGTCAGGTACACGTTCAGGCGAGCATGGGACGTGGCCAGGTCCACCAGGCGTCCAGGACAGTAAAATAGGGCGTTTTCTGCCCTTCAGCTCTTCATGCACACACTGGAACAACTGCGCAGCGGCGCACTGGCCGGCACGGTCCGCCTTCAACTCGCCTGCGGCCTCACGGAATTCCCGCCTGAAATCTTCGATCTGGCGGACAGCCTGGAAATCCTGGATCTGTCGGGTAACGCATTGTCCGCCCTGCCCGAAGACCTGCCGCGCCTGCGCAAGCTGCGTGTCCTGTTCTGCTCGAACAACCGGTTCACCGTGCTGCC
>JAKOOD010000508.1 GCA_022701635.1 Burkholderiaceae bacterium
AACTCGTCGACGAATACCGGCGGCGCGAAACCTTGCCCCCACACCTGGCCGTCGACCAGCTCGATGAACTGGGTCGAATAGAAATCGTCTTCCAGCGGGCCGTCGGTCTCGACCACGCGTTCCAGCTGGGCGGCGCTGAGCCAGGCCTGGCCGACCGCCTCGAAGGCCTGGCTGAAGGTATCGAAGTGGTCGCCGCGGATGGTCAGGCCGGCCGCCATCGCGTGGCCGCCGAACTTGTCGATCAGCCCCGGCACGCGTTTGGACACCAGGTCGAGCGCGTCGCGCAGGTGGAAGCCCGGGATCGAGCGGCCCGAACCCTTGATCCAGCCGTCGCCGGCCGGCGCGAAGGTGATGGTCGGGCGGTAGAATTTTTCCTTGAGCCGCGACGCCACGATGCCGATCACGCCCTGGTGCCAGCCGTCGTCGAACACGGCGATGGTGCTGGCGGCGGCCGGTTCGAAATCGTCCAGGTGCAGCAGGGCGGTGCCCTGCATGTCGGCTTCGATCTCGCGCCGCTTCAGGTTGATCTCGTTGAGCTGCTGGGCGATGGCCCAGGCGCGGCCCTCGTCGTCGGTGGTCAGGCACTCGATCCCGAGCGACATGTCCTCCAGGCGGCCGGCGGCGTTCAGGCGCGGGCCCAGCGCGAAGCCGAGGTCGAACGGCGAGGCGGTGCGCGCCTCGCGCCCGGCGACGCGGAACAGGGCCGCCACGCCGGCATGCATGCGCCCGGCGCGCATGCGCTTCAGGCCCTGCGCCACCAGGATGCGGTTGTTGGTGTCGAGCTTGACGACGTCGGCCACCGTGCCCAGCGCGACCAGGTCGAGCAGGGAATCGAGCTTGGGCTGGGTCTGCGCATCGAACACGCCGCGCTTGCGCAGTTCCGCGCGCAGCGCCAGCAGCACATAGAACACCACGCCGACGCCGGCCAGGTGCTTGCTCGGGAAGCCGCACTCGGGCTGGTTCGGGTTGACGATCACGCGCGCGTCCGGCAGGCGCTCGCCCGGCAGGTGGTGGTCGGTGACGACCACGTCGATGCCGCGCCGCTTGGCCGCTTCGACGCCGTCGATGCTGGCGATGCCGTTGTCGACCGTGATGATGATGTCCGGCGCTTTTTCACGCGCGGTCAGCTCGACGATCTCCGGGGTCAGGCCGTAGCCGTACTCGAAACGGTTGGGCACGATGTAGTCGACCTGCGCGTTCATCGCGCGCAGCCCGCGCAAGGCGACCGCGCAGGCGGTGGCGCCGTCGCAGTCGTAGTCGGCGACGATGGTCATCTTCTTGCCGCCCTGGATGGCGTCGGCCAGGTAGACGGCGGCGGCGTCGATCTGCAGCAGGGCGGCCGGCGGCAGCAGCGCCTGCAGCTCGCTGGCGAGTTCGCGCGCGTCGGTCAGGCCGCGCGCGGCGAACACGCGCGCGAGCACGGGGTGGATGCCGCCCTGGCGCAGCATGTCGGAATGGCGTACGGGGCAGGGGCGGATGGCGATGCGGGTTTTCACAGTGCGGTCTTTGGATGCGGGTCTTTAAACGAGTGCTTCCAGACTCGGACGGCGCCAGAATTTGCGTTGGGCCATCGGTGTCGTCAGAAGTTCCAGGTGGCCGTCGCGGTGGCTCAGCACCAGGCGCAGGCTCTGCACGCGGCCCTTGCCCAATGCTGCCAGCAGCGGCGCGAACAGCTCGGCTTCCAGGTGCTGGATGGCGCGCAGCCAGCCGTCCCAGTCGGCGGCAATCGCCGGCGCGGCCGCGTCGCCGGCCACCAGCAGCAGCTGGCCGGCCTGCGCCGCGTCGATCCCTGCCAGCAGGGCCGACGGCGTGGCGGCGCGCGTGCCGGCGAGGGCCTCCAGCCAGCCCGGCACCGCATGGGTCAGCACCGTCGGGCGGTCCATCGACTTACCCCGGGCGCTGGCCACCAGGCGGCTGGCCTCCTCGGTCGCGTTGCTGGCGCCGCCCCAGGGCCAGATCGCGTTGATCGGCACCTGGCCGCGCGCCTCGCGCGCCGCGTTGACCGGGTTGGTGTACCAGCTCACCTGGACGTCGTTCTGCAGCTTGCGGAAGGCGCGCGCCTGGGCGCCGGTCGGCATCCAGTCGGTCAGGTTCATGCCCACCGCCGCGTCCGTGCTCGCCGTGTGCAGGTCGTCCCAGGCGTCGGCACGCACGAACCAGGTGTCGGCGCTGCCGTAGCGCAGGTCGTAGCCGGCTTCCGTGAAATCGGCCAGGGCGCTGTCGAACAGGGCGCGGCCTTCGTCCTCGCGCAGGTCGAGCTGGCGCGGGTCGCCCATCATCAGGTGGGTGCGGGCGATCTGGATGTAGGTCGGATTGACCACGAACCAGGTACCGTCCTGCGGGTCGAGGCCGAGGCCGCGCATCGCGCTGGTGGCCACGGCGGGCTCGACGCCGCGCATCAGCCCGAGGGCGCGGGTGATCCACAGTTCGTGCGGCAGGGCGCGCGCTTTCGGATCGAGCGGATGGTAGCGGCGCTCGGACGTGCGCGACGACAGCGCGGCCAGCGCCGGCGCTTGCAGGGCGCGGATCAGGTCGGGCGCGAATTCGGGAACGGGGAGGGCGAACGGCAGGACAAGCGAAATGTGGGCCATCCGCATATTGTAGGCCATGTCCACCAGAAATGCGCGGCCCGGGTGTAGGGCTGGTTCTCGACCAGGGGGCTCTTGCATCGAACACGCTGCATGCCACGGTGATTCCGCTGAAACG
>JAKOOD010000516.1 GCA_022701635.1 Burkholderiaceae bacterium
CTGCCGTGCTGCACGACGCCACCCGCATCTCGTCCTCGGCCGTGCGCAGCGCGCTGGCGGCCGCCGATTTCGACGCCACGCGCGCCCTGCTCGGCCACCCGTATTCGATGTCCGGCCACGTGATCCACGGCGCCAAGCTGGGCCGCACGCTGGGTTTCCCGACGCTGAACCTGCGCGTGGTGCACCGTCCGGCCCTGGCCGGCATCTTCGTGGTGCAGGTGCACGGCCTGGGACCGCAGCCGCTGCCGGCCGTCGCCAGCCTGGGCGTGCGTCCGACCGTCGAGGACGCGGGCCGCATGCTGCTCGAAGTACACGTGTTCGACTATAACCAGCCCTGCTACGGCAAGCTGGTGCAAGTGGAATTCCTCGCCAAGCTGCGCGACGAGGAAAAATACGTCGACCTGCCCACGCTGACGGCCGCCATCGAGCGCGACGCCCAACAGGCGCGTGCCTGGTTCGCCCAGCGCGCCGGCGCCCTCACCGCCACCGATCGAATTTGAACACCGTCATTCGCGGCGCCGCGGCTTCGGCCGCCGCGCCCCGCTTGTCCATGTTCGCACCCAACAGCAGTCCACCTTAGAAAAGTCCCATGTCCGATACCAAACCAGGCCAAAAAGGCGCCAAGAAGCCCGAAAGCAAATACCCGGTCAACATGACCGATACACCCTTCCCGATGCGCGGCGACCTCGCCAAGCGCGAACCGGGCTGGGTCAAGCAATGGCAAGACAAGAAAATCTACGAGCGCGTGCGCAAGGCCGCCGCCGGCCGTCCAACATTCATCCTGCACGATGGTCCGCCCTACGCCAACGGCGACATCCACCTCGGCCACGCCGTCAACAAGATCCTGAAGGACATGGTCGTCAAATCGCGCACCATGGCCGGCTTCGATGCGCCCTACGTACCGGGCTGGGATTGCCACGGCATGCCGATCGAGATCCAGATCGAAAAACTGTACGGCAAAAATCTCCCCACTGCTGAGGTTCTTCAGAAAGCGCGCGCCTATGCGCTCGAGCAGATCGACCGCCAGCGCGCCGGCTTCGTCCGCCTGGGCGTGCTCGGCGAATGGGACAACCCTTACATGACCATGGCCTACGGTAACGAAGCCGACGAGCTGCGCGCCCTCGGCACGCTGCTGGACAAGGGTTACGTCTACCGCGGCCTGAAGCCGGTCAACTGGTGCTTCGATTGCGGTTCGGCGCTGGCCGAGGCGGAAGTCGAATACCAGGACAAGCGCGACCCGGCGATCGACGTCGGCTTCCCGTTTGCGGAGCCGGACAAGCTCGCCGCCGCCTTTGGCCTGGACGCATTGCCGGCCGGCGACGGCTTCATCGTGATCTGGACCACGACCCCGTGGACCATCCCGTCGAACCAGGCGCTGAACGTGCACCCGGAAGTGACTTACGTGCTGGTGAAGGCGGTCCGTGACGACCGGCCGGTGCTGCTGATCCTGGCCAAGGACCTGGCCGAATCCGTGCTGCAGCGCTATAAGCTGGAAGGCGAGATCGTCGCCGAGACCACCGGCGCCCAGCTCGACGGTATCCGCTTCAAGCACCCGCTACACGCCGCCGACCCGTTCTACGACCGCACCTCGCCGGTGTACCTGGCCGACTACGTTACCACCGACAGCGGCACCGGCGTGGTGCACTCGGCGCCGGCCTACGGTATCGAAGACTTCCAGTCGTGCAAGGCGCATGGCATGAAGGACGACGAGATCCTGAGCCCGGTGATGGGCGACGGCCGCTTCGCCTCCACGCTGCCGCTGTTCGCAGGCCTGACGATCTGGGAAGCATCGAAGCCGATCTGCGCTGCCTTGACGGAAGCCGGCGCCCTGTTCGCATTCAAGATGTTCGAACACAGCTACATGCACTGCTGGCGCCACAAGACCCCGATCGTCTACCGCGCCACCAACCAGTGGTTCGCCGGCATGGACATCACGCCGAAGGACGGCGGCCCGACCCTGCGCGAGACCGCGCTGGCCGGCATCGCGGAAACGCAATTCTTCCCGGACTGGGGCCAGGCGCGCCTGCACGGCATGATCGCCAACCGTCCGGACTGGACCCTGTCGCGCCAGCGCCAGTGGGGCGTGCCGATGGCCTTCTTCATCCACAAGGAAACCGGCGCGCTGCACCCGCGTACCCCGGAGCTGCTGGAACAGGTGGCCAAGCTGATCGAAGCGAACGGCATCGACGCCTGGCACCAGCTGGATGCGCGCGAGCTGCTCGGCGACGACGCCGACACCTATGAGAAAAACCGCGACACGCTGGACGTCTGGTTCGACTCCGGCTCGACCCACCAGACCGTGCTGCGCGGCTCGCACAAGGAACAATCCGCGTTCCCGGCCGACCTCTACCTGGAAGGTTCGGACCAGCACCGCGGCTGGTTCCACTCGTCGCTGCTGACCTCGTCGATGCTGAACGGCCGTCCGCCGTACAAGGCGCTGCTGACCCACGGCTTCACGGTCGACGAGAACGGCAAGAAGATGTCGAAGTCGCTCGGCAACACGATGGCGCCGCAAAAGATCTCGGATACCCTCGGTGCCGACATCCTGCGCCTGTGGGTCGCGTCGACTGACTACACCGGCGAGCTGTCGATCGGCGAAGAAATCCTGAAGCGCGTGACGGAGTCCTACCGCCGCATCCGTAACACGCTGCGCTTCCTGCTGGCGAACACCTCGGACTTCGACCCGGCTGTCAACGCCGTGCCGGTGGCCGAGATGTTCGAGATCGACCGCTATGCGATCGCCGAGACCGCGCGCCTGCAGGCCGACGTCGCCGCCCACTTCGAGCGTTACGAATTCCACCCGGTGGTCTCGCGCCTGCAGATCTTCTGCTCGGAAGACCTGGGCGGCTTCTACCTCGACCTGCTGAAGGACCGCCTGTACACCACCGGCGTGGATTCGCCGGCGCGCCGCTCGTCCCAGACCGCGCTGTGGCACATCGCGCACAGCCTGCTGCGCCTGATGGCACCGATCCTGTCCTTCACCGCCGAGGAAGCCTGGGCCGTATTCGCCGGCGACAAGGCATTCGCCGATTCCGACGACACCATCTTCACCCAGACCCTGTGGGCCTTCCCGGAGATCGCGGACAGCGCCGCCCTGTTGGAGAAATACGCGCTGATCAGGAGCGTGCGCAACGACGTCACCAAGCAGCTGGAAGAAGTGCGCGGTGCGGGTGCGATCGGTTCGTCGCTGCAGGCCGAACTGGCGCTGAAGGCGGCGGGCGACAAGTACCGTGCGCTGGCCAGCCTGGAGGACGACCTGAAGTTCGTGTTCATCACCTCGCAGGCGAGCGTCGAGCAGGTCGAGGAGGCGGCCCAGGAAGCCGTGGCCGTGACCCCGTCGGACGCCGAGAAGTGCGAGCGCTGCTGGCACTACCGCCGCGACGTCGGCCACGACCCGGCCCACCCGGGCCTGTGCGCCCGCTGCACGAGCAACCTGTTCGGCAGCGGTGAGAAGCGCCGCTTCGCGTAATTCAATAAATAAACAGCGAAAGACCGCTTTTACATCCGGCCGGGCCGGGTGTAAAAGCGCTCCGTGGATCACACTCCCCATCGACATGGCCACCAAAAAAAAATCAACATCGTCCGGCGCCGCTGCCGGCTCCAGCCTCCTGCCCTGGCTGGGCGTCGCCTTCATCGTGATCCTGGTCGACCAGATCACCAAGATCACCATCACGCGCACCTTCATGCACGGCGAAGAAAAGCCGATCACCGGCTTCTTCAACCTGGTGCTGGCATATAACCCGGGCGCGGCCTTCAGCTTCCTGGCGGCCCAGGGCGGCTGGCAGCGCTGGTTCTTCGGTGCCATCGCGCTGGTGGCGGTCGGCTTCATCCTGCACCTGCTGCGCAAGCACGCCGGCCAGCGCATGTTCTGCTGGGCGCTGGCACTGATCATGGGCGGCGCCCTGGGCAACCTGATCGACCGCATCGCCTACGGCCACGTGATCGACTTCCTCGATTTCTACTGGCGCGGCATCGGCCATTTCCCGGCCTTTAACATCGCCGACAGCGCGATCTGTCTCGGCGCCTTCCTGTTCATCGTCGACGAACTGCGTCGGGTGAACAAGAAGTAAATACGGAAGGAGATTCCATGAGCATGGATCTGAAGGGCAAGAAGATCGTCCTCGGCCTGTCCGGCGGCGTGGCCTGCTACAAGGCCGCGGAACTGTGCCGCGCCCTGACCAAGGAAGGGGCCAGCGTGCAGGTCGTGATGACCGACGCCGCCACCCATTTCATCGGCGCGGTGACGATGCAGGCCCTGTCCGGGCATCCGGTGTATACCGACCAGTGGGATGGCCGCATCCCCAACAACATGGCCCACATCGACCTGACGCGCGGCGCCGACGCGATCCTGGTCGCGCCCTGCTCGGCCGATGTCATTTTCAAGCTGGCGCACGGCGCCACCGACGACCTGCTGTCGACGCTGTGCCTGGCGCGCCCGCACACGGTGCCGCTGCTGGTGGCGCCGGCCATGAACGTCGAGATGTGGGAAAAGCCGGCGACCCAGCGCAACGTGGCCCAATTGCGCGAAGACGGCATCGGCATCTTCGGCCCGGCCGCCGGCTCCCAGGCCTGCGGCGAGACCGGCATGGGGCGCATGCTGGAACCCCACGAACTGCTGGAAGAACTGATTGCCTCGTTCCAGCCGAAGGTCCTGGCCGGCAAGCGCGTCCTGATCACGGCCGGCCCGACCTACGAAGCGATCGACCCGGTGCGCGGCATCACCAATCTGTCCTCGGGCAAGATGGGCTATGCGATCGCACGCGCGGCGCGCGAAGCCGGCGCCGACGTGACCCTGGTATCCGGTCCGACCGCGCTCGATGCGCCGCACGGCGTGCGCCGCATCGACGTGCGCAGCGCGCAGGAGATGCTGGACGCGGTGATGGCGGGCGTCGCCGGCCAGCACGTGTTCATCGGCGTGGCGGCAGTGGCCGACTGGCGCGTCGAGAACGCGAGCGCGCACAAGATCAAGAAGGACGGCAGCGCCGCGCCCCAGTTGCAGTTTGCGCCGAACCCCGACATCCTCGCCAGCGTGGCCGCCACCACCTCGCTGAGCGGCTGGCCCTACTGCGTCGGCTTTGCCGCCGAGTCGCACAACCTGATCGAGTTCGGCGCCGTCAAACGCGAAAAGAAGGGCATACCCTTGCTCGTTGGCAATATCGGCCCGCAGACTTTCGGGCAGGATGAGAATGCGATCGTGCTGTTCGACGACGGCGGTCACACGGTCCTGCCGCGCGCCGGCAAGCTGGCGCTGGCGCGCCAGCTGGTCTCCGAAATCGCCAAGCGCCTGGAACAGCGTTCGCTGCTGGACTGACCATTCACTCAGCCTCACTAAGCAAGCTTCACTAAACAAGCTTCACTAAGCAAGCCTCACGTATCAAGCACCAATGAAACAGATCGACCTCAAAATCCTCGACCCGCGCATGCGGGACTTCCTGCCGGCCTACGCGACGACCGGCAGCGCCGGCCTGGACCTGCGCGCCTGCGTCGACGGCCCGCTCACGATCGCGCCCGGCCAGACCGTGCTGGTGCCGACCGGCCTCGCCATCCACCTCGGCGATCCGGGCTACGCCGCCATGATCCTGCCGCGCAGTGGGCTCGGCCATAAGAACGGCATCGTGCTCGGTAATCTGGTAGGCTTGATCGACTCGGATTACCAGGGGCAACTGATGGTGTCCACCTGGAACCGCAGCCAGTCCGCCTTCACCCTGCAGCCGATGGACCGCCTGGCGCAGCTGGTCGTGGTGCCGGTACTGCAGGTGGGCTTCAACGTCGTCGACGACTTCACCGCAGGTAACGGCAGCGAGCGCGGTGCCGGCGGCTTCGGCAGCACCGGAAAAGAATAAACGATATAAACAATATGAGGAGCCTATGATTCGCCATTTGCGCCTGCCCGCGCTGGGCATGTCCCTTGCCCTGCTGTTGTCGGCCTGCGCCACGCAGGACATCCGTCCGATCCCGACCACGCCGGGCACGGTGCAGCGCCAGCCGGAAGCACCGGCCTTGTCGCCGGAGATCAGCGCCGCCGCCGACACGCTGACCAAAATGGCCGACCTGCAGGACCGCCTGTACAAGGTCGCGGCGCCGCTCCTCATCCAGAACGCGGAACTGTGCAAGGGCCAGGCCCGGCCGCTGCTCGGCTTCACCGCCAAGAACCGCTGGTCCTATCCGGGCGACTACAACGAAGCCGCCCACGTGGCCTTCGGCATGGACGAGCGCCTGCAGGTGACCGGCGTGCTGGCCGGCAGCGGCGCCGCGCGCGCCGGCCTGCAGGGCGGCGACGTGCTGCTCGCCGCCGGCGGCAAGCCGCTGCCGACCGGCCAGCATGCGCTGTCCCAGGCCGGCACCATCTTCAACCGCATCATCGCTTCCCAGGCCAGCATGCCGCTGACGATCGAGCGCCGCGGCAGCGAACGCCAGATGGCGATCCCGGTCACGCGCGCCTGCGCCTTCGCGATCGACGTCGGCAATGCCGACAACGTGAATGCCTACGGCGACGGCTCGCGCGTGCTGGTCACGCGCGGCATGATCCGCTTCACGCGCGACGACGACGAACTGGCCTTCGTGGTCGCCAAGACCATGGCGCACAACATGCTCGGCCACCCGGCAGCCCAGCGCAACCAGGCGACCATCGGCAGCATCATCGACAACCTGCGCAGCATCAATCCGGACACCTCGATGCTGATCGGCAGTGGCGGCATCAAGGCCATGCCGGCCGACGCCGACGCCGCGGCCGACCGCCTCGGCATCTACCTGGCGGCCCGCGCCGGCTACGACGTGGCCGACGCCCCGGCCTTCTGGCGGCGCCTGGCCGAGGCCTATCCGGCGTCGGTGCTGAACGGCTATACGGCGAACCACCCGGCGCTGCCGTCGCGCATGGCGGCGGTGGAGCGGGCGCTGAACGAAGTCAAGAGCAAACGCGCCGGCAAGAAGGCCTTGATGCCGTAAAAGAAGGGCGGGCCATCCCGCCCTTTTTCATATTCCCGCAGCACCCCTCCCCCGTTTCTTGTACCATTGCCAATCCGCGCCCTTCCCTGAATTCAAAAGCAAGAACCGGGAAGCCCGGGCGTGCGCCGCCGTCGATAATCGCCTCCCTCTCCCAGGGATAGCACAACCATGAACACCGCAAACCTGCTGCGCCTCATCCTGCTCGCCGCCATCTGGGGCGGCTCCTTCCTGTTCATGCGCATCAGCGCGCCCGTGCTCGGGCCCGCCGTCCTGATCGAATTGCGGGTGCTGTTCGCCGCCCTGTTCCTGGCCGCCGTCGGCCTGGTGCTGAAGAAGCGCCTGCACCTGCGCGCGCACTGGAAGCATTACTTCATCCTCGGCTTTTTCAATTCGGCGCTGCCGTTCCTGCTGTTCGCCTTTGCCGCGCGCACGCTGTCGGCCTCGGTGCTGTCGGTGCTGAATGCGACCGCGCCGATGTGGGGCGCGCTGCTCGGCGCCGTGTGGTCGAGGCAAAAGGTGGGACTGAAGAGCGGCATCGGCCTGGCGCTGGGGACGGTGGGCGTCGCGCTGCTGGTCGGCTTCGACCACGTGGCGGCCCGGCCCGGCGCCGGCATCGCGGTGGCGGCGGCCCTGCTGGCGGCCTTCAGCTACAGCGTGGCCAGCCTGTACGCACGTTCGGCCAAGAGCGTGGAACCGTTCGCCAACGCCCACGGCACCATGTGGACCTCGGCCCTGATGGTACTGCCGGTGCTGCCGCTGTTCCCGCCGGCGGGCAGCTTTACGCCCGGCATCGCGGCGGCGGTGCTGGCGCTGGGCGTGCTGTGCAGTGGCATCGCCTACATCCTGTACTTCAAGCTGATCGAGGAAGTCGGCACCACCTCGGCACTCACGGTGACCTTCCTGAACCCGGTGTTCGGCATCCTGTGGGGCGCGCTGTTCCTGCACGAGACTATCGGCTGGTACACCATCGTGGGGTCGGCCATCGTGCTGGTCGGCACCGCGCTGGTGACCGGCTTCGTGCCCCGCTTCGGGCGCGCCGCGGCGCTGTCCGCACCCGCCAAGTGACGCGCCGCCGGCTCGACATCGCCCTGCCCGGCGGCTATCGCCGCGAAGACGCGCTCGCCTTCCACGGGCGCGACGCCGAAGGCCTGGCCGAACGGATCGAGGGCGGCACGATCCGCAAGGGCGTGCTGCTGGACGGCGTGCCGGTACAGCTCCAGATCGTTCTCGACGGCGACCTGGCCCGCTGCACGGTCGATGCCGCCGCGGACAGCATCCCGCCGCTGGCCGAGGCCGCGCTGGTGAACATGCTCGGCCTGCGCATCGACCCGGCATCGTTCGAGGCGGCGGTGCGCGACGATCCGCTGTTCGGCCCGGTGGTGCGGCGCACGCCGGGCCTGCGCGTGATCCAGGCCGCCACCGTGTTCGAGGCACTGACCTGGGCCATCATCGGCCAGCAGATCAACCTGCCGTTCGCGATCGCGCTGCGCCGCAGCTTCATCGAGCAGGCCGGCCGCCCGCATCCCGACGGCTTGTGGTGCTACCCGGAAGCACCGGACGTGGCCCGCCTCGACGTAGAACAACTGACCAGCCGCAAGTTCTCGCGTGCCAAGGCGGACACCCTGCTGCGCCTGGCGCGGCTGGTGGCGGACGGTGAATTGTCGCTGGCCCCGGCGGCGGACGGCGGCCTGGCCGCGACCGCCGCGCGCTTGCTGGCGATCAAGGGCATCGGCCCCTGGACCGTGAACTACGCGATGCTGCGCGGCTATGGCGATCCCGACTGTTCCCTGCACGGCGACGTCGCCGTGCGCAGCGCGATCGGGCGCCTGCTGGGTACGGACACCCGGCTGAACATCGCCGCAGCCGAAACCTTCCTGCAAGCCTACCGTCCGCAGCGCACGATGGCGGCGGCCTACCTGTGGGCCAGCCTGAACCAGCCAGCTGGCTGACCGTGGTGGGCAACCCACAGCTTGCGCTAGACTGCACTCCTGGTGCAGTCTAGCCAGTAGACTGACCCTGCATCCCAACGGCATAGGCCGATTTCAGCGAGGATACCGTGATCCCGAGAACAGGCATCTTGGCATTGCTCCTGGGCAGCGCAGCCTGCCACGCCCAAGCACAAACAGCGAGCGCGCCCGTCGGCGACCGGGACGCGCAAGGCGCCTACCTTTCCCTGGCATTCGGCAACGGCCGCATCTACGGCAGCAATCTGGACGCGGCCGGGGGCGGCTCACGCTCGATGGGCCGCCGCGCCTTCGAAGTGCGTGCCGGACGCGAAGAACCCTCCCCGCTGGGTCCGGGGCGCATCGATTTCGTCCATTACAACGAGGGCCATCCCGACAACAACCACCGCGACGGTTTCGCCCTGCAATGGGTGGGCGTGCGCCCGTTCGGCAACGCGTTCACCGGCGAACTGGGCATCGGTCCTTACCTGAGCATGAACACGACCACGATCAATGGCCGCGAGTTCGACGATGCGCACTGGGGTCTGCTGCTCGGGACCGCGCTGCGCCTGCCGCTGACTTCACTGCCGCCCGGCACCCACCTGCGCCTGGGCGTCAATTATGCGTGGATGCCCAGCGCGCACCGCTCGGTCGCCGTCCTGCTCGGCCTCGGGCGCCAGTTCGGAGCGGCGCAGCCCGAACCCGATACCGAACCGGTAACCGGCCCGTGGTGGTTCGGCGGCTCGGTCGGCAGGTCGATCACCAACCTCTCCAACACCGCAAGCGCGAATGCCGGCGTGCTGGAAGCCCGCACCTACCTCGATGCACGTTTCGCGCACTGGGCCATGTCCGGCAAGCTGATAGTGGAAGGCGACGACGGCCGGCGGGTCGACCGCGACGGCATAGCCGCCCAGCTTTTCTACGTGCAGCAGGTAACGCCGCGCCTTGCAATGAGCGCGGGCGCCGGCCCCTATATCGCCCGCAACGACCGCGACGAAGACGACAAGACGCGTGCCAACCTGTTGATCAGTTTCCAGGCCGAGCGCGCGCTGTCGAGCGACACCCGCGCCTTCGTCAATGTCAACCGGGTCAAGACCTTCCGCCGGACCAACGACCGCGATCTGCTACAGATAGGCATCCTGAAGCGTTTCCGGTAAGCGCGGCCCTCAATTCAGGCGCGGCAAGCCCTCAAACTGCTGCGCGCCCTCGCCGGCAAACCGGATCAGTTCGGACAGGGGCACGGTGGCCAGGTTGTCGCTGCCGTAATGGCCGCCGAGCGCGCTCGGGATCTTGAGGCAGTACTTGCGCCCGGCCGCCAGCGGTCCGAGCGTGGATTCGGCCAGGTGCACGGCCTCGGGCATGTACCAGTCGCGCAGGAAATCCTGGTTATAGGAAAGCGCATCGAGGGCGGCGCGGTCTTGGGCCACCGGTTCGCAGCGCAGGTCCTGGGGCGAGAGACGCCAGTACATGCCGTCCGCATCGCGGATGATGAGGTTGCCGAAGGCGTTTTCGCCCAGCACCTCGGCCGCATCCAGGCCGACCCAGCCCCAGGCTTCGTTTATCTCGTCAACGGTAATCATGAACGCATGCTCCATGGTCAATGTCAGGCAACGCCGGTTTGACCGGCGCACGCCGACACTGTTGCGTCAGCTTGAGCGGGATTTGCGCTGTGTCGAGCCGCCTCGGCTCAGGTCGAGTGGTGCTGTTCCGGCGCAAGTCCTCGTTTGGACGCCTTGCGCGCACTCGCGTTCTTGATCGCGTACACGCGCTGCGCGAGCACGCAGGCCGTACGCAGCAACAGCGGCACCTTGCGCTGATGCGCGGGCGGACCAAAGCGGCCGCGCAGGTAGTCCCACATGCCGAGCAGGGCCGCGTCGCTATAAGTGTAGCGACCATATTCGCGATAGCGGACGGCGTCGTACATGGCCTTGTCCACCAGCTTCAGGCGCAACAGGCGACGGTAGGCCGGCGGCGTATGCGTGTCCAGGAACAGCATCTCGTTACGCTGCAGCAGATAGACCAGATACAGCGGGAACTCTTCGAGTTCCTTGCGGTTTTCGTGGAACACCGTCGCATTCAGGGCACAGCGGACCATCCAGCCATGTTTGACCAGTCGCATGCCGATATCGTCGTCGTCGTAGTAGGCGAACAGGCGGTCGTCCAGCGGCCCGGTATCCTTCAGCGCCTGCACCCGGTACAGCACGGCGGTGCCGTCGACCCAGACTTCTTCAGGATGTTCGTCCTGGAAGCGGCGCGCCTCCTCGATGTCGAGGATGAGCCGGGTCTTTCGCTTGTTCCAGTCATGGTAGTTGACGCAGCGTGCGATATGGCCGTCATGGATATCGCGCAGAACCGGCGACACTGCGCCGCAACGGGCATGGGCCTGGAGTTCCGCAACCAGCTCACGCAGGGTGCCCAGCTCGACCGTGGAATCGTTGTTCAGCAGCCAGATGTAATCGTAGCCTTCACGGATCGCCAGTTCGATGGCGACGTTATGGCCGCCGGTAAAGCCCAGGTTCTCCGGCAAGCATTTAAGCACCACGTCGCGCGCCACCAAGGCCGCGGACAGCGCCGCCGCCTCCTCGCTACGCGATCCGTTGTCGATGACCAGCGTCGTCACGTCGGCAGGAGCAACCGCCACTTCGTTCTTCACCGAATCCAGGCAGGCCAGGGTCTTGGCGGTCCCGTTCCAGTTGAGGATGCTGACCAGCACCCTCGGCAGATAGGCGGGTTGTGTCACGTCCAATGTCGGGTCGCTCATAGTGGGATGAAAATCGCTGAACTTCAATCGGCAGGCAAAAAATCTTTCCTGATCGACATTGAATATAGCAGATTTTATTATTGCAAAGGCAGTCGCGCACCTGAAACTGCTTGGGAGCGAGGCGAGAAACGAAAAAATCCCGGTAGACGCTATGTCGACCGGGATTTTTGGGGACAATGTCATCATCAACATTGACCTGAATTTGGTTGCGGGGACAGGATTTGAACCTGTGACCTTCGGGTTATGAGCCCGACGAGCTGCCAGACTGCTCCACCCCGCGTCTGATGGTTCGTATTATACGGGGCCTGGCGGATTTAGGCAATGGTGATCCGATCGCGCCTGTCCGGGGGCGGCACAGCCGCCGCATTACGGTGTAAAGTAAGGGCAAGCCCATAACCTTTGTTTTCTATGAAATTCTGCTCCGAGTGCGCCCATCCGCTGACGGTGGCCATCCCCGAAGGCGACAACCGTCCACGCTATGTGTGCACCCATTGCGGCACCATTCATTACCAGAACCCGAAGCTGGTGATCGGCTCGATCCCCGTGTGGCAGCGCGAAGGTGAATTCAAGATCCTGCTGTGCAAGCGCGCGATCGAACCGCGCTACGGCTACTGGACCCTGCCGGCCGGCTTCATGGAAAACGAAGAAACCACGAGCCAAGCCGCGGTGCGCGAGACCGAAGAAGAAGCCGGCGCCAATGTCAGGCTCGGCAAGCTGTTCACGCTGCTCAACGTGGCCCACGTGCACCAGGTCCACCTGTTCTACCTGGCCGAGCTGCTCGACCTCGATTTCGCGGCCGGCATCGAAAGCCTGGACGTGCGCCTGTTCGCCGAAGACGAGATCCCGTGGGACGACCTGGCCTTCCCCACCATCCGCACCACGCTGGAGCTGTTCTTCGCCGACCACGCCCGCATCCGCGAAGGAGGTGGCGACTACGGATTCCACGGCGGCGACGTCACGCGCCCCATGCGCAGCGCCGACGGGGCGGCTCCGGAACAGCCCGACTGACCGGCCCGAGCGAGCACCGTCATGATCCCCTGGCTCGAGGCGAACACGCCCTTCCCCGACGTTTCCGAGGCGCTGACGACCGATGCGCCCGGGCTGCTCGCGGCCGGCGCCGACCTGTCGCCGCGGCGCCTGCTGCAGGCGTACCGCAACGGCATCTTCCCATGGTTCTCGGAAGGCCAGCCGATCCTGTGGTG
>JAKOOD010000534.1 GCA_022701635.1 Burkholderiaceae bacterium
CGCTTGAGGAACCAGGCCAGCCCGGCCAGCAGCGCCAGCACCGCGACCAGCGCGAACAGGGTCTGCGGCAGGCTGCCGGTCGGACTCGCGGCCGGCATCGTGACCGGACCGGCGGCCGGCGGCGGCATGGTGCCGGGCATCGCCGCGGGGGCGGCCGGCGCAGTAGGCGCGGCGGCCGTGGCGGGCGCCGGCTGGGCCGCAGGCGTTTCCTGTACCGGCGTGCTGGTCAGCGGCGCGGCCGGCTGGGCGCCGGAAGCAGGGCGCTCGCCGGCGGCGCTGACGCGCGTGCGCGTGGTCGCCGGGGTCTCGCTGTGCGGCTGTGCGGACGGCGCGGTGGAAGCAGGCGAAGAGGGCGCAGCGGTAGGGGGCACGGTGGCAGAGGGCACGACAGCGGCGGGGACCGCGGCAGAAGGCGTATCAGCGGCAGCGGCGGCAGGCGCGGACGCCGCAGCGCCACCTGCCTGGACCTGCGCCTCCCCGCTGTCCGCCGCCCCGGCCTGCCGCACCGCGCAGGCGCCCAGTGCCAGTGACAGGGATAAAAGGGCCAGCAGGCGCGCGGTCGTCGTCATTTATTCAGTTTTCGGATACGCTCGGACGGCGTGATGATGTCGGTGAGGCGGATACCGAACTTGTCGTTCACGACCACCACCTCGCCCTGGGCGATCAGGCAGCCGTTGACCAGCACGTCCATCGGTTCGCCGGCCAGGCCGTCCAGTTCGACCACCGAACCCTGCGCCAGCTGCAGCAGGTTCTTGATGGCGATCTTGGTGCGGCCCAGTTCCACCGTCAGCTGGACCGGGATGTCCAGGATGAAGTCGATGTCGTTCGGGGTCTCGGGGCGCGGACCCTTGTTCGAGAAATCCTTGAACACGGCGGCGCTGGCCGCCTGCTGCTGGGACGCCAGCGCGGCGGCTTCGGCAGCGGCCTGCTCGGCAATCGCGGCACCCCAATCGTCGTCGAGTGCGTCCTGGTCGTCTTGGGTATCGGACATGTCGTTCTCCTGCGTCTACGCTATTCTGTGTTCGGTTATTTATTGAAGGTTTCGCTATTGGCCATCAGCTTTTCGACTTTCAGCGCGTACTGGCCGTTGAGGACGCCATAGCTGACTTCCATCACGGGGACGCCGTCGACGGTGGCCTCGATGGTTTCCGGCACCTGGATCGGGATCACGTCGCCGATCTTCATGTTCAGGATTTCATCGAAATTCGCCTTGCCGTGGCCGAGCACGGCGACCAGCTCGACTTCCGCCACCTGGATCTGCTGCGTCAGCAGGCGGATCCAGCGCTTGTCCACTTCCAGGGCTTCGCCCTGCAGGCTGGAGGTCAGCGTGTCGCGGATCGGCTCGATCGTCGAATACGGCATGCAGAAGTGAATCTGCCCCGACACCGAACCCAGTTCGATGGTGAACGTGGACGATACTACCACTTCGTTCGGGGTGGCGATATTCGCGAACTGGGTGTTCATCTCGGAGCGGATGTACTCGAATTCGATCGGGTACACCGGTTCCCACGACTTGGCATAGGCCTCGAACACGATGTCAAGGATGCGCATGATGATGCGCTGTTCGGTCTGGGTGAAGTCGCGGCCTTCCACGCGCGTGTGGAAGCGGCCGTCGCCGCCGAACAGGTTGTCCACCAGCAAGAACACCAGGCCCGGGTCGAACACCATCAGCGCGGTGCCGCGCAGCGGCTTCATGTGGATCAGGTTGAGGTTGGTCGGGACCACCAGGTTGCGGATGAATTCGCTGTACTTGGAGACCCGTACCGACCCCACCGACACTTCGGCGCTGCGGCGCACGAAATTGAACAGGCCGACCCGCAGGTACCTGGCGAAACGCTCGTTGATGATCTCGAGCGTCGGCATGCGGCCGCGGACGATCCGCTCCTGCGTTGCCAGGTTGTAGCTGCGGACTCCCGAGGTATCTTCAGGCGCCGCGACGTCGTCCTGATCGCCGTTGACCCCCTTGAGGAGGGCATCGACTTCTTCCTGTGAGAGAAAATTATCGGCCATGTTGCTTTATCGGTTGATAACGATGGATGGGCTTATTGGATGATAAACGAGGTGAACAGGACGTCCGAGACTTCCTGCTCGTCGCCGTGCGCGTCGAACGGTGCCTTGACCACCGCCAGGATCTCGCCGGCCAGCTGCTGCTTGCCTTCGACGGTGCTGATCTCGGACGCCTTCTTGCCCGACAACAGCAGCAGGACCCGGCTGCGCACCTTGGCCATGTTGGTCTTGATCAGCTCGGCCTGCTCCGGACCGTCCACCTGCAGCGTGAACGCGACCTGCAGGTACTGGTCGCCGTTTTCCGGCTGCAGGTTGACGGTGAAGGGTTCGACCGCCAGGTATTCAGCCGGATGCTCGTCCTTTTTCTTCTTCTTGCTGCTTTTTTCCTTCTTCGGTGCTTCCGCCGTTTCCTCGGCAGCGCTGCCATGCATGAAATACCAGGCGGCGCCACCGCCCAGGCCGAGTACGATCACGGCGGCCAGGACGATGATGATCAATTTGCTTTTGCCGCCACCTGCCGGCGCTGCTGCTGCGTCCGCCTTGGGATCAGCTTTCATTTTCGGATTCGCTTTCAATGTGCTTCGGGTCTGCTGTGGTGCGTTCCCGTCATTATGTCATTATCGGGAAAAAGTGCGCAGCGGCAATGG
>JAKOOD010000535.1 GCA_022701635.1 Burkholderiaceae bacterium
CCGAGTTCGCCCACGCCCTTCGCCTTCATCGGCGAGGTGGTCGGGTCGGTCTCGTCGAGGAACACGACTTCCTGGTGCGGGATGTCGGCGTGCACCGGCACCTCGTAGCCCGCCAGGTCGTGGTTGACGAAGAAGCCGATGCGCTTGTCGACCACCAGTTCCTCCATCAGCGCCGCGCCGACGCCCATGGTCATGGCGCCGATCACCTGGCTGCGCGCCGCCTTCGGGTTCAGGATGCGGCCGGCCGCGCACATGGCCAGCATGCGGCGCACGCGGATCTCGCCGGTGGCGGCGTCGACGCCGACTTCGACGAAGTGGGCGCCGAAGGTCGACTGCTGCATCTTCTTGTCGAGATCACCGTACTCCATGGTGTCCTCGCCGACGATCTCGCCGGCCGATGCCAATTCGCGCAGGTCGCTGCCCTTGCCGCCGCCGGAGACCTTGCCGTCGCTAAAGTCGGCCTGGGCGGCATCGATCCCCGCTTTTTGGGCGATCGCCTCGCGCAGCTTGACGCAGGCCGCATACACGCCGGCGGTCGAGCTGTTGCCGCCCCACTGGCCACCCGAGCCGGAGGACACCGGGTAGTTGGAGTCGCCCAGGCGCACGTTGACGCGCGCCAGCGGCACGCCCAGCATCTCGGCCGCGGTTTGGCCGATGATGGTGTAGGTACCGGTACCGATGTCGGTCATGTCGGTTTCGACGGTGATCATGCCGTCGCGCTCGAGGCGCACGCGCGCGCCCGACTTCATGTTCATGTTGTTGCGGAAGGCCGAGGCCACGCCCATGCCGACCAGCCAGCGGCCGTCGCGCACCTGGCCCGGCTTGGCGTTGCGCTTGCTCCAGCCGAAGCGTTCCGCGCCCATTCGCATGCAATCCACGAAGCGGCGCTGCGAGAACTTGCGCTTGCGGTCTTCCGGATCCACGGTGGTGTCATTGACGACGCGGAAGGTGACCGGGTCCATCTTGAGCTTCTCGGCCATCTCGTCCATCGCGATTTCCAGCGCCATCATGCCCGGTGCCTCGCCCGGGGCGCGCATCGCGTTGCCTTCGGGGAGGTCGAGCGTCGCCAGGCGCATCGTGGTCAGGCGGTCGGCGCCGGCGTACAGCAGGCGCGTCTGGTTGACCGCGGTTTCCGGCTGGCCGTCCGGCAGGTCGCCCGACCAGCTGTCGTGGGCGATCGACGTGATGCGGCCTTCGCGGGTGGCGCCGATACGGATGCGCTGGATGGTTGCCGGGCGGTGCGTGGTGTTGTTGAACATCAGCGCACGCTGCAGCTGCACCTTGACCGGGCGGCCGGCCGCGCGCGCGCCGAGCGCGGCCATCACCGCTTCCGAACGCAGGAACAGCTTGCCGCCGAAACCGCCGCCGATGTAGGGCGAGACCATGCGCACGTTGTCCTCGGGGATGCCGAGGGTCTTGGCCATGTCCTTCTTGCCCCAATTGATCATCTGGTTCGACGTGTACAGGGTCAGCTTGTCGCCGTTCCAGACCGCGATCGAGGAATGCGGTTCCATCATCGCGTGCGACTGGTCGGGCGTGGTGTAGGTCGCGTCGAGCTTGACCGGGGCCTTGGCGTAGCCGCTTTCGAAGTTGCCGGCGCGGGTGTCCGGCTTGTCCTTCTCCTTCGGCTTCTTGGCCGTTTCCTTGGCCTTTTCCAGGTCGTACTGGCCCTGCTCCTTGGCGTAGCTCACGCGCAGCAGGGTCGAGGCGGCGCGCGCCTGCTCGAAGGTGTCGGCGACGATCACTGCCACCGCTTGGTGGTAGTGCTCGACCTTGGGGCCGGCCAGCAGGTGGGCGGTGTTGTAGTCGCCCTTCTGCAGCTTGCCGGCGTTTTCGTAGGTGACGATGGCGATCACGCCCGGCGCGCGCTTGGCGTCGGTGGTGTCGATCGACTTGATGCGGCCCTTGGCGATGCTGGCGCCGACGACGTAGCCGTAGGCGGCGTTCGGCGCCGCCTTGTGCTGCTCGTAGGCGTAGGGCGCGGTGCCGGTGGTCTTCAACGGACCGTCGATGCGGTCGGTCGGCTTACCGATGACCTTCAGGCGGTCGATCGGATTGGTGGTGGCGGGTGTCGTGAATTTCATGGTGTCCCTTTCATGCCTTGCGTGCTTCCGCCATCACGGATGCCAGCGTGCGTTGCACCAGTGGCACCTTGAAGGCGTTGTCTTCGGTCGTGCGCGCGCCAGCGAGAAGCTGGGCGGCGACCGCCTGGGCGCCTTGCGGCATCGCCGCGTCGGCCGCCGCCACGCGCCACGGCCGGTGCGCGACGCCGCCCACCGCGACGCGGCCGCTGCCGTCCGGCTGCACCACCGCCGCCACCGAGATCAGCGCGAACGCATACGACGCGCGGTCGCGCACCTTGTGATAGAAGTGCTTGCCGCCCAGCGGCTTCGGCAGCGTCACCGCGGTGATCAGCTCACCCGGTGCGAGGTTGTTCTCGATGTGCGGGGTGTTGCCCGGCAGCCGGTAGAAGTCGGCGATCGGGATCACGCGTGCGCTGCCGTCGGGACGTACGGTTTCGATGCTGACGTCCAGCAGCTGCATGGCCACCGCCATGTCGCTCGGGTGGGTGGCGATGCAGGCCTCACTCTGGCCCACGATCGCGTGGCTGCGGGTGTAGCCGCCGATAGCCGAACAACCGCTGCCCGGCACGCGCTTGTTGCACGGCTGGTAGGGGTCGTAGAAATAGGCGCAGCGGGTGCGCTGCAGCAGGTTGCCGGCGGTGGTCGCCTTGTTGCGCAGCTGCGCCGAGGCGCCGGCGACGAGGGCGCGCGACAGCACGCCGTAGTCGCGCCGCACGCGCATGTCGGCGGCCAGGTCGGCATTGCGGACCAGGGCGCCCACGCGCAGCCCGCCGTCGCGGGTCGGCTCGATCTTGTCCATGCCGATGCCGTTGACGTCGACCAGGTGGGCCGGCGTCTCGATCTCGAGCTTCATCAGGTCGAGCAGGTTGGTGCCGCCGCCGATGAAGCGCGCACCCGGTACTTTCATGACCGCTGCCGCCGCTTCCGCCGGGGTGGTCGGACGTTGATAGGTGAATGCCTTCATGCCTTGCCTCCCACTTCGGTGATGGCGTCGATGATGTTGGAGTAGGCGCCGCAGCGGCAGATGTTGCCGCTCATGCGTTCGCGCAGCTCGTCGACCGACAGCAGCGGGCGCTGCGTGATGTCGGCGGTGACGTGGCTCGGCTGGCCCTTGCGTATCTCGTCCAGCACCGCCACGGCCGAACAGATCTGGCCCGGGGTACAGTAGCCGCACTGGTAGCCGTCGTGCTTGACGAAGGCGGCCTGCATCGGGTGCATCTTGTCGGGCGTACCCAGGCCTTCGATGGTGGTCACCTCGGCGCCCTCGTGCATCACCGCCAGGCTGAGGCAGGAATTCACGCGGCGGCCGTCCAGCATCACCGTGCAGGCGCCGCACTGGCCCTGGTCGCAGCCCTTCTTGGTGCCGGTCAGGTGCAGGTGCTCGCGCAGCAGGTCGAGCAGCGTGGTACGGGTGTCGACATTGGCTTCGACACGCTGGCCGTTGACGCGCAGCGCGACCTTGTGGGTCACGGGCGCCGGCGTCACCGCCGCCGGCACCGGAGTGATGCCGGGGCCGGCCGTCTGGGCCGCGCCGACGCCGGGCATTGCCGCCGCGGTCACCGACAGCGCGCCGCCGATCATGATGCCGCGCCGGGTCTGGTTGATATCGCTGGGGTCGTCCATGGGTGCTTTCCTTTTTATTGATGGGTAACGTGCCCGATTCTCAATATTGCAGACTTCGTCACATTCATCATATTAATGGCAATTGGGTCGCAGGCTCCACACGGTTGCCAAACGACCAACTTACCCGATGGTAGCGTCTGCGGCAGCGCACAAATAGTGTCTTATTTGTATAGGGTTATGAATGCCACTCATCAATTGCTCAATTTGACGCTCAGTCGACGATGAACGGTATCGATAGGTGCGACCTCGGGGGGCATGTCTTGCGCCATCTCAGTGCAGGCTTGCGCATAAATCAACATAGGTGCATTATTTCCCTACGTTAATACGGAGGTGCCATGAAACGTGTCTTGTTCGTCTCCCTACTGTGCTTTGCCTGTGCCAGCGCCCACGCCGGCGGCAACGGCGATGTTTCGGGACCGTCGCGCCTGTCGACCGACGCCTCGGCCATGGTCATTGGCGGCTCGCTGCTGTCGGTGGCCGTGGCGGGCAGCGTGGTCGTGGTCAGCGTCGCGGCGTCCGCCGAGGGGGTGGTACTGGTGCTGCAGGGCGCCGGCCAGGCCAGCACCGCCACCGTGCGGCTGTTCGGCGAGGCGGCGCGCGGGCTGTCGATCGCCGCCGGCACCGTGCTCGAGGTGGTGGCGACGTCGACCGGCCACGTGCTGGTCCTGTCGGGCAAGGCCCTGGCCTTCGTGCCGAACGAACTGGGCAAGGCGCTGCTGCACCACGAGCGGGCTGGCGCGTGAACGCGGGGCACATCGGCCTGCCCCTGCTGCTGGCTGCCCTCCTCGGCACGGCGCCGGCGTACGCCGGCCAGGCCTGCCGCGAGGCCCCGCTCAGCGCCCTCGAGGTGGTCAAGTCGATGGAACTGGCGAAGCAAACCTACGAGGCGCTGGACGCCAGCAGCGCCGCCGTGGCACTGGTCGCGCGTGCCGGCCAGGACCTCAGCAAATACGGCCAGCAATATTCGCACCTGGGCATCGTGCTGCGCGACCATCCGGCCGGGCGCTGGACCGTCGTGCACGAGCTGAATGCCTGCGGCACCGCCAACTCGGACCTGTACAACGAGGGGATCGGCAACTTCTTCCTGACCGACCTGTACCGCTACGAAGCGCGCATCCTGCTGCCCGGCCCCGCGCTGCAGGCCCGGCTGGCGGACGTGATGGCGGGCCGGGCGCCGCGCCGCATGCACGAGCCGCGCTACAACATGCTGTCCTACGTGTACGCGACGCGCTACCAGAATTCCAACCAATGGGTGCTGGAACTGCTGGCCTCCGCCGGCGCCGCGCCGGGCCAGGTCGAGACCCGCGCCGAAGCCCAGGCCTGGCTCAAGGCCCGGCACTACGATCCCGCCACGGTCGAGATCCCGGCCGCGGTGCGCCTGGGCGCGCGCATGTTCCGCGCCAACGTCGCCTTCGACGACCATCCGTTCGACCGCCGCATGGCAGGCCACATCGACACCGTCAACGCCGATGCGCTGCTGCGCTTCGTGCAGGCGCTCGACCCGCAGGCGCGGGTGCTGACCGTGGCGCAGTAGCCGGCACCTCGGCGCCGGCAGAACCGCTCACTTCTCCAGGCCGGAATCCGGCCTGGCGTCCTTGGCGTGCAGGTCGGCCTTCACCGTGTCCGGCGCCAGGTTGTTGATCACGTTGCCGATGAATTTGCTGCTGGTCATGCCGGCCACCATGCGGTCCTTCCCGGCCTAATCGCTTCGTCGCCTTCGCTGGCGACCTTGGTCGGCGCCGCCTTTTCGCCCAGGCCCAGCCTGCTGGTGTCCATGTGGGCGCGGTGCCAGAACGCGGTATCGACCTGGCCCGGCATCAGCAGCGTGATGGTGACGCCGCTGTCCTTGATCTCCGACTTGACCGCCTCGGCGAAGGGTGACGTTGTTCCCCAATGTCGAGCTGCGACCGGCTGCGCTGACGGTACGCCCGCCAACGTAGCGCGGCCATCGCCGGCACGACGTATTTATTGCGCACGATTCAAAATGCATGATCAATTTATTAAGCGTACGATGTTTAAGTCAAACAGTCGTTTAACTAATTGATCAGCCCCATGCATCCCCCATTACCGCCGCCGGCGCGCAAGCCGCGTGCCGACGGCATCCAGGCGCGCGAGCGCATCCTGTCCGCCGCGCTCGGCCTGTTCGTCGAGCGCGGCTACGCCAGCACGCCGGTGCGCGACATCGCCCAGGCGGCCGGCGTCAATGTCGCCGCCATCGCCTATTATTTCGGCGACAAGGCCGGCCTGTACCGCGCCGCCCTGTTCGAGCCGGTACACGGCGCCGGCGAAGCGCTGGCGCCCTTCGACGCCCCCGGCCTGGCGCTGCGCGAGGCTCTGCATTTCTATATGCGTACCTGCCTACAGCCGCTGGTGCAGGGCGCCGACACCCTGCTCAGCGTGCGCCTGCGCCTGCGCGAATCCTTCGAGCCGACCGGCATGCTGCAGGAAGAGCAAGGCATCCGCGAACAGGTGCATGCGCGGCTGCTGGCACTGCTGCAGCGCCACCTCGGGCTGGCGGCGCCCGACCGCGAACTGCAGGCATTGACCTTCTCGATCTTCGCCCTGATCGCCTATCCCTATCACGGCCGCGACAAGATTCGCGCGGCCGACCCCGGCCTGCTCGACGCGCCGGATGCCGTCGCACACTGGGCCGAGCGCCTGGCCGGCTATGCCGGCGCGATGGTCGACTTCGAAGCCGCTTGCCGCGGCATCGCCCTACCCACTCCCGGAAACGCCCCATGACCGACAACCCATCGATCCAAGAACCCAGGCAGGATACGGCCCGGCCCGACGCCGCGCCGGACAACAAGGCGGACGACCAGAAGTCCGATGACAAGAAATCCGAGGACAAGAAGCCCGTTTCGCCCGAAAAGAAGCGCAAGATCCGGATGGTGCTGATTGGCGCCGGCGTGCTGGTGCTGCTGGTCGGCATCGCCTGGTTCGCGTATTACCAGATCGTCGGAAAATTCCACGAAGAGACCGACGACGCCTACCTGCAAGCCGACGCCGTGACGATCGCGCCGAAGGTCGGCGGCTACGTCGAGGAAGTACTGGTCAGGGACAACCAGGACGTGGCGGCCGGCCAGCCGCTGGTGCGCATCGACCCGCGCGACTACCGCGCCCAGACCGAGCAGTTCGAGTCGCAGATCGCCAGCGCCCACGCCAACGCCGACGTGGTGCGGGCCCAGATCGCCGAGCAGGAGTCGAGCATCGCCGAAGTGCGCGCCCAGCTGGCGGCGGCCCAGTCCAACGCCGCCTTTGCCGCCAATGAAGTCAAGCGCTATGCGCCGCTGGTCGAGATCGGCGCCGAGAACGCCGAAGCGCTGTCGGCGCGCCGCAACCAGGCCGCCCAGGGCGCACAGCAGGTGGCGGCGCAGCGCGCGGCGCTGGCGAATGCCGAAAAACGCGTCGGCACCCTGCGCGCCCAGGTGCGCCAGGCCGAAGCCCAGGCCGGCGGCGCCGAAGCCCAGCTGAAGGCGGCCAGCGTCAACCTGCAATCGACCACGCTCACGGCGAGCATTGCCGGCCGCATCGGCGACCAGACCGTCCGGGTCGGCCAGTTCGTGCAGCCCGGGACGCGCCTGATGACACTGGTGCCGGTGGGCAGCCTGTACATCACGGCCAACTTCAAGGAAACCCAGATCGGGCGCATGCGTGTCGGCCAGCCGGCCCGCATCAAGGTCGACGCCTTGCCGGGCGTGAAGCTGAACGGCCGCATCGAAAGCGTGGCGCCCGGGACCGGCGCCCAGTTCTCGCTGCTGCCGCCGCAGAACGCGACCGGCAACTTCACCAAGATCGTGCAGCGCATTCCGGTGCGCGTGTCGGTCGAGGCCACGCCGGAGACGCGCCAGCTGCTGGTGCCGGGACTGTCGGTGAAGGTCGAGGTCGAGACCAAGGGTGCCAAGGACGACACCAAGCGGATCAAGAAGCAGGAAGAACACCACCAGGATGATGTAAAAGAGCGGATCGAAGACCAGCAGAAGGCCGCGGGCGAGGCACGCCGATGAGCGCCGCGCAAGCCGAAGCCGGCGCCGAGGCAGGTGCCGAAGCAGGTGCCAAGAGCGCCGAGCCGCGTGCCGACGCCGGTGCCTGGCTGGCGGTCGCCGCCGGCACCCTGGGCGCGCTGATGGCGACGCTCGACATCTCGATCGTGAACTCCTCGCTGCCGACGATCCAGGGCGAGATCGGCGCCAGCGGCACCGAGGGCACCTGGATCGCCACCGGCTACCTGGTCGCTGAAATCGTCATCATCCCGCTGTCCGGCTGGCTCGAGCGCGTGCTCGGCCTGCGCACCTTCCTGCTGGTCGCGGCCGGGCTGTTCACGGCGTTCTCGGTCATGTGCGGGCTGTCCACCACGCTGGGCATGATGATCGTCGGCCGCGTCGGCCAGGGCTTCACCGGCGGCGCGCTGATTCCGACCGCCCAGACCATCATCGCCACCCGCCTGCCGCGCAGCCAGCAGCCGATCGGCACCGCATTGTTCGGCGCCACCGCCATCCTGGGGCCGGTGGTCGGGCCGCTGATCGGCGGCTGGCTCACCGAAAACCTCAGTTGGCACTATGCCTTCTTCCTCAACGTGCCGGTGTGCGCTGGCCTGGTGGTACTGCTGCTGGTGGGCCTGAAGCACGAACCGGCGAAACTCGGCTTGTTTGCCGAAGCCGACTGGCTCGGCATCTTCGGCCTGGCTGCCTTCCTGGGCGGCTTGACGGTGGTGCTGGAGGAAGGCGAGCGCGAACAATGGTTCTCGTCGAGCCTGATCATCTGGCTCAGCCTGCTGTCCTTTGCCGGCTTCCTGCTGCTGATGGCGGGCCAATTGACGGCGAAACGGCCGGTCATTCGTTTGAGCCTGCTGCTCGACCGCCAATTCGGCAGCGTGGTCATCATGGGCATCACGATCGGCATGGTCATCTACGGCACCTCGTACGTGATCCCGCAGTTCCTGGCCACCATCTCGAGCTACAACGCGCTGCAGTCCGGGAAGATCGTGGCCCTCGGCGGCCTGCCCAGCCTGATGATGATGCCGCTGGTGCCGCTACTGATTCGCTACGTCGACATCCGGCTCGCGGTCGGCTTCGGCCTGATGGTGCTGGCCACCAGCGCCTATCTCGACACCGCGCTCAGTGCCCAATCGGCGGGCGGCGACTTCGTGATCTCGCAGCTGATCCGCGGCGTCGGCACCATCTTCGCGATGGTGTTCCTGAACCAGGCCGCGATCCAGTCGGTCTCGCGCGAGAACGCCAGCGACGCCGCCGGCCTGTTCAACGCCGCGCGCAACCTGGGCGGCTCGCTGGCGCTGGCCGGCATCGCCGTGGTCCAGGACCAGCGCCTGTGGCTGCACTCGCGCCGGCTGGAAGAGTCGCTGAACGCCAACCGCGGCGGTGTGCAGGAGTACCTGGCCGCGCAGGCGCAGGCACTGGGTGGCATGCCCCAGGCGCTGCGCACGCTGGCTGGCACCATCCAGATGCAGGCGCTGACCATGACGTACATCGATTTGTTCTGGATCCTGTCGGTCGGCATCGGCTGCGTGATCCCGCTGGTGCTGTTCCTGCGGCCGTTGAATACGGGCGCGCCGGTTGCCGGCCATTGATTGAAGAGTGAGGTTTTGATGAAGAAGCAGATGTCCTTCCGCCCCGCCGCGGCCCTGCTGCCGTCCGTGCTCGCCGCCGCGCTGCTGGCCGGCTGCACGACCGCCGGCAAGGATTATGCGGGACCGCCGGCGGCGACCCCGGCGGCGTCGTTCGCGCGCGCAGGCGACGCGGCAGCCGACGGCCAGGTGCTGGCACGCTGGTGGCCGGCGCTGAACGACGCCACCCTCGACGGCCTGGTGGACGCCGCCCTGAAGGCCAACCCGAATCTCGGCCTGGCCCGCGCGCGCCTGCGCCAGGCGCGCGCGGCGCTCGGCACCGAACGGGCTAGCGGCCGCCCGAACGGCACGGCGACGGCGATGGCCGCCCACGTGCGCCTGCCGCCGCTCGGCGACACGCTCGGTGCCGGTGCCGACAGCGGCGCCGGCGCGGAAGACGGTGCCGGCAGCGGCTTCGCGATCCCATCCTCGCTCAATTTGTATAGTGTGGGTTTCGACGCCACCTGGGAAATCGACCTGTTCGGCGGCCGCCGCCGCGCCGTGGAAGCCGCCGGCGCCGCAGCGGAAGCGGCCGAAGCCCAGCTGGCCGACGCCCAGCTGAGCCTCACCGCGGAGGTGGCCTCGGCCTACGTCAACTTGCGCAGCGTGCAGCAGCGCATCGCGCTCAGCGACGCCGCCATCGCGCGCCAGCAGCGCATGCTGGAACTGACCGCGCGCCGGGTCCAGGCCGGTACCGCCTCGCAGCTCGACCTGACGCGCCTGCAGGGTCAACTAGAATCGACCCGCGCCGGTGCCGAGCCGCTGCTGTCGCAGCTGGACGCCTACCGCGACGAGCTGGCCACGCTGGTGGGGTTGGCGCCGGGCGCGCTCGACGCGCAATTGGCGGCAGCCGCGCCGGTCCCGCTGCCGCCCGCCTCCGTCGCCACCGGCGACCCGGCCGCGATGCTGAAGCGCCGCCCCGACATCCGCGCCGCCGAACGCACGCTGGCCGCGCGCAGCGCCCAGGTCGGCCAAGCCGATGCCGCCCGTTTCCCGCGCCTGACCCTGCTGGGACTGATCGGCATCGGCGGTACCCATCCGTCCGACCTGACCCACCTGGACGATTTTTCTGCCATCGCCGCGCCCCAGCTGAGCTGGAATTTCCTCGACTTCGGGCGCAATGCGGCGCGCATCGAGCAGGCCGAAGGCGTGCGCGACGAGGCCGAGGCGCAGTATCGGGTTGCCGTGCTGGGTGCCTTGCGCGACGCCGAGGGGGCTTTGTCTCGCTTCAAGCAGCGCCGGGCGACGGTGGCCACGATTGCGCGGGCCAAGGCGGCGGCGGCGCATGCGACCGAGCTGATGGCCGCGCGCCAGAAGGCGGGAACGGCGAGCCTGATCGATTTGCTGGATACCGAGCGGCAGCAGATTGCGGCCGAGCAGAACCTGGCGCAGGCGCAGGCGGCGTTGACCGGGGAGTTCGTGGCCTTGCACAAGGCCCTGGGCTTGGGTTGGCAGCCGGAGACCACGCAAACGCCGACACCCGCCGGCGCCCCCTGAATCGTCGCCCCTGCGCAGACAGGGGCCCAAGTTGCACGCGTTTCGACGTCGCGTAAAACTTGGGCCCCCGCCTGCGCGGGGGCGACGTTCATGCGTTGCGTGGCCTAATAAACGTACGCCGACGGCTCAGCGTCCTGCCCGCAACCTGGCGCGATCCAGCGGCAAATCCCGCAAGCGCAACCCGCAAGCATCCGCAATCGCATTCGCAATCGCCGCCCCGGTCGGCCCCTGCGACGCCTCGCCGGTTCCCAGAAAAGGCTGCCCCGGCCGGTCGATGATCTCCACCTCCAGCCGCTCCGGCACCTGGTTGAAGCGCAGGATCGGATATTGTGCCCAGTCGCGCGTCAGGATCTGGCGTTCGTCGAAGCGTAGCCGTTCCAGCAGCGTCCAGCTGGCCGACTGGATGATGCCGCCCTCGATCTGGTTGCGCACGCCGTCCGGGTTCACGACTTCGCCGCAATCCACGGCCGCCACCGCGCGCGTGATGCGCACCATGCCGGTCTCGCGCGCGACCTCGACTTCGACGGCGATGGCGCAGAAGGCGGCCAGGTTCTTGTAGCGGGCGAAGGCGAAACCGCGTCCGCGCCGCGGCGTCTTTTTATAGCTGTCCCAGCCGAACTTCCTGGCCGCGGCGCGGACCACGTCGATTGCGCGCGGATCGGCCAGGTTGCGCAGCCGGAACGCCACCGGATCGACGTTGGCGGCGTGCGCCAGCTCGTCCATGAAGCTCTCGATCGAGAACACGTTGCAGTAGGCGCCGAGCGAGCGCAGGGCCGAGCTGCGCAGCGGGATGGTGTCCTGGAACTGGTGCACCACGCGCGCGTTCGGCAGCACGTAATACGGAATCGCGTTGCGGTCGCCGCTGCCTTCCGGCTGCGGGCTGGGCGTCGGCGTGTCCGGCTTGAACGGCTTGTCCAGGTGGGTCGCCGCCAGCAAGTTGCCGGCCTTGCCGGGACGGGTGTTGTGCGGCGGGCTCCAGACGTCGTACTGCCAGTCGACGATCTTGCCGGCGCCATCGAGCGTCGCCCTTGCCGACGTCAGCATCGCCGGGCCAAATGGTTCCCAGCCGTTTTCGTCCTCGCGCATCCATTGCACGCGTACCGGACGGCCGGGGAAGGCACGCGCCAGCAGGGCAGCGTCGGCGGCGACGTCGTCGGCGGCGTTGTGGCCGTAGCAGCCCGAGCCCTCGGTGTGGATGCAGCGGATCGTCGCCTTGTCCCCGCCGAGCAGTTCGGATAAGGCATCGCGCAGCGGATACACGCCCTGGCTGTGGGTCCAGACCGTGTACTGGCCGTTCACCAGCTGGGCCACCGCGCACGATGGGCCGATCGACGCATGCAGCTGGAAAGGCTTCGAATACATGGCCGCCAGCGTGCGCCCGGCGCTGCCGGGGACGCCGCGCTCCAGGATCGGATAGGGCTTGGCTGGCCAGGCACGCACCATCGGCGCCGGCCGGGTGTCCGCCGGCAGCGTGGCCGGCGTGTCCCAGCGCGCTGCGCGTGCCAGCGCCGCCGCGGCCTTGACGGCGCGGTACTCGCCGTCGGCGATCACGGCCAGGAAGCGGCCGTCGCGCACGACTTGCAATACACCCGGCAGACGCGCGACCGCGGCCGTATCGACATCAAGCAGGCGCGCACCCGGCGTCGGTGGCCGCACCACGCGCCCGTGCACCATGTTCGGCAGGCGCAGGTCCTGCACGTAGGCCGGACCGCCGCTGACCTTGGCCGGGATGTCGATGCGCGCCAGGCTCTTGCCGGCGATCGTGTGGCTGGCCGGGTCGCGCGGCTGGACGTTGGGGTCGGCACGCAGGTGCAGGTCGTG
>JAKOOD010000566.1 GCA_022701635.1 Burkholderiaceae bacterium
ACAGCTGCAGCAGCGCCACCTTGTCGACCTCGTCCAGCGCGCCGACGAAGGTCACGTTGTCCAGCCCGAGCCGGGCGGCATGCGCCTTGAGTTCGCGTTCGATCGGTCCGGCGCCGGCGATCACCACCGGATAGGAGGTGCCGGCGACCGCATCGAGCAGGATGTGCAGTCCCTTGTAGTAGCGCAGCACGCCGACGAACAGGAAGAACTTCGGGCCGACCCGGGCACGCCACCGCGCCAGGCGCGCCGCGTCCGGCTCGGGATAGGTGCCGCGGTCCAGGCCGAAGGCGATGACACGGGTCTTGTCGCGGTAGCGGCCCAGCACGGTCGAGGTGGCCAGGTAGTTGGGCGAGGTGGCGACGATGGCGTCGACACTGCCGAGGAAACGGTACATCAGCGGCCGATACAGGCGCAGCAGGGCTTGCTGGCGCACGATGTCGGAATGGTAGGTCACCACGGCCGGCTTGCCGGTGCGCGCCGCGAAATGCGCGACGTCCATGAAGGGCCACGGAAAATGGTAATGCACCACGTCGGCACCCCGCGCCAGGCGCGCCAGGCGGCCGATGGCGCGCAGCGAGACCGCATTCGAGGCCAGCTCGAAGTCGAGCGGCACCCGCTGCACGGTGTGCCCCTCCACCGCCAGCGGCGCGCCGCGGCCGTCGCGCGACAGCGACAGCACCTCGCTGGCGATGCCGAGGCGCGCGGTGCCGACGCACATCTGGCGGATGGCCTGCTCGATCCCGCCGACCGAATCCGGAAAGTAGGTCTTGTAGAAGTGCAGGACGCGCATGGCGGGCCATCACAGGAGGCGGCGGTACACGGCGGCGGTCTGGCGCGCCGTCGCGTGCCAGGTCAGTTGGGCGGCGCGCGCACGGCCGGCCGCGATGCAACGCGCCCGCAGCCGCGGCTGGCGCACCAGGGCCAGCAGGGCGTCGGCGATGGCGCCGGTGTCGAGCGGATCGACTTCGACGGCGGCGCCGGCCGTCACTTCCGGCAGCGAGGTGGTGTTGGCCGCGACCACCGGCACGCTTGACGCAAAAGCTTCCACCACCGGGATGCCGAACCCTTCGTACAGCGAGGGGAAGGCGAACACGGCGGCGCCGGCATACACGTGGCGCAGCCGGGCCGGATCGTCGAGCCGGTTCAGCCACACCACGGCGGCGCCGTTGCGCCGGGCCGCCGCCAGGCGCCGCAGCAGCCCATCGGCGCGGGCGCCGGCACGGCCGACGATGACCAGCTGGCGTTCGGCGCGCAGCGCCGCCGGCAGCGCCAGGTAGGCATCCAGCAGGCGCTCGAGGTTCTTGCGCGGCTGCAGCGTGCCGACAAACAGGAAATAGCCTGGGCGCAAGCCGTTGGCGGCCAGCGTGGCCGCCACCGCCGCCGCCGGCGGCGCCTGCAGCCAGGCCTCGTCGACGCCGCACGGCACCACCGTGATGCGGCGCGCGTCGACGCCGAAGCGCGCGACCAGTTCGTCCACGGCAAAGTGCGACAGCGCGATCACGTGGTCGGCCTTGTGCGCCGCCTTGCGCTGCAGCCAGTTTTTCAGGCTGCGCAGGCGCGGGTTGCACCATTCCGGATGGGTGAGCGGCAGCGCATCGTGCAGGCTGGCGACCACCGGACAATCCATGCGCACCACGCGGTAGTCGGTCACGTGGAATACGTCGGCCGGCACGTGCACGCGGTGGCGCTCGGGCATCAGCAGGTCGGATAGCGAGGCGCGCTCGAAGGACCGGGCCAGCGGCTGCCCGGCACTGAGCACGGCGCGTCCGCGCGCGCGCGGCCAGGAAAACGGCAGCACGTCGCAGCCGGCGCGCGGCAGGTGGCGCAGCAGGGCGCGCGTGTAGACGCCGATGCCGTCCATGTGGCCGCCGTGAAGCGCCGGCTCGATCATGGTGGTGCCGAGGCCGATGCGGGGCAGCATGGTCAGCTCCCGTACATCCAGCGCAGCGTGTCGGCCAGCGGGATCGGCGCCAGCGGACCGATGGTGGCGGCCAGCCTGGTGTTGTCGCCGGCCAGCGTCAGCACCTCGTTGGCACGCACGCATGCCGGATCCACCCGCACCTCGATGCGGTAGCCGGCAATCTGTTCCATCATGCGCAGCACGCTCGCCAGCGAATGCGAGCGTCCCGAACACACATTGAACGCCTGGCCGGCGGGCGCCGCCGCCAGCAGCCGGCGATAACTGCCGGCCACCATGCGCACGTCGGAAAAATCGCGCGCGATCTCCAGGTTGCCGAGTTCGATGCAGGATGCGCCGCGGCGGAAATGCGACACGATCTTGGGCAGCAGGAAGCTGTCGCTCTGGCCGACACCGGTGTAGTTGAACGGCCGCGCGATGACGATTGGGAGCTTGTCCATCCACAGGCTGGCCATGTATTCCATCGCCAGCTTGCTGACCGCGTAGTCGTTGGCCGGCCGCGGGGCCACGCTTTCGTCGACCAACCCGGCCTGGGCATTGCCGTAGATGTTGGCGGACGAGGCCAGCAGCACGCTGGACGGCGCATGGGGGCTGGCAGCCAGGGCTTCCAGCAGGTTGCGGGTGGCGGCCACGTTGACGCGGTAGATCTGCTCGGCGTCCGGGTGGGCCACGCAGGCGACGCCGGCCAGGTGCACGGCCACGTCCGGACGGACCTGCTCGACCACGCCGGCCACCGCCGCGCGGTCGAGCAGGTCGGCCGCAAAGATATCAGTCGCAAAGACATCGGTGGCAAAGACATCGGCGCTGAAGACCTCATGGGCACCGTCCGGCAGCACGGTGTCGAACACACGGTAGCCGGCCGTAGCCAGCTCGCGTGCCAGGTAGCTGCCGGTAAAGCCGCGCAGCCCGGTGATCAGGGCGCGCCGGCCCTCCCCTTCGCGCGGACCGCCGGCGCGTGCCGCCTCGACGGTGGCGCTTGCCGCTTCGGCGCTGGCCATGCGCTTCATGTCAGAATCCGTAGCCGCGTTCGTTGCGGCGCAGGTCGGCCTCGACCATCATCCGGCACAGCGCCTCGAGCGTGGTGCCGGCCTTCCAGCCGAG
>JAKOOD010000577.1 GCA_022701635.1 Burkholderiaceae bacterium
GTGCTCAACGGCGTCGGCGGCTCGCTGTTCGGCCCGCAGACGCCGGCCGGCGTGTTCAACTACGTGCTCAAGCGCCCCACCAGCGACCGGCTGATGCGCTTCGTGGCCGGCTTCGACGGCAAGGGCGTATGGACCGGGCAAGCGGACCTGGGCGGCCGCTTCGGCCGGAACGGCATGATCGGCTACCGCCTGAACGCCGTGCACGGCCAGGGCGAAAGCTATGTCGAGGGCAGCCACGTCGAGCGCAACCTGGTGGCCGGCGACGTCGACATCCACGTCGACGAGCGCACCGTGATCGAGGCCGATCTCAGTCATTACCGCACGAATACCACCGGCCTCCCGGGCAGCATGGTGTACGACACCGACAAGGGCGCCAACACCAGCACCACGCTGCCGGGCGCCCCGGACCCGGCCCGCATCGGCTACGGCCAGCCGGGCGCCGGCACCGACCTGCAGACCGATACCGGCCTGGTCAAGATCAAGCACGCCTTCGGCGCGCGCTGGAACCTCGAGGTGGGCGCACTCTACCAGGACGCGCAGCGCGGCCTGTACGGCATCACCAACACCCTGCTGAACGACCGCGGCGACTACACGGTCACCAGGAACTTCACCGCGGTGCCCCACTACACGATCGCCAGCAACCTGGTCTACCTGAACGGCCGGGTCGACCTGGGCGGCATGAGGAACGATGTCAGTATCGGCACCAACGGCTTCGTCAACAACCAGTTCAACTACAAGAATTCGATCGCCGTCACCAATCCGGCGGTCCTCAACCTGGCCAACCCGCAGGTCCTGGACTTCCCCGCCACCCCGGCCGGCGGCGGCGAATACAAGCAGGGCCGCCTGAGCGAACAATCCGCCATCCTGGGCGACACCCTGCACCTGAATCCGCAATGGGCCGTGCAGGGCGTGGCGAGCCGATCGGACATCCACGCGGTCAGCTACGACAAGACCGGCAAGGTCACCAGCCGCAACGACGCGGAAGGCCTGTGGAGTCCGACCCTGAGCGTGATCTACAAGCCAGGCGACAAGCTGAGCGCCTACGCGACCGCCGCGCGCAGCGTCGAACCGGGCGAGCAGGCACCGGCCGGCACCGCCAATGCCAACCGGTTCCTGGCGCCCTACCACGACAAGCAGGTCGAAGTCGGCGCCAAATATGCCGCCGCCGACAACCTGCTCCTGACCGTCGCCGCCTTCCACATGACGCGGCCGCTGGCCTCGACCGGCGCGGATAACCTGTTCGCGGTTGCCGGCACCCAGACCGACAACGGCCTCGAGCTGTTCGCCCAGGGCAAGGTGCGGCGCGACCTGAGCGTGTTCGGCGGCGTGACCTGGATCGACGCGAAGCTGGACGGCAGCGCCAATCCCGCCACCGAAGACAAGCTGGTCGTCGGCGTGCCGCGCTTCAAGAGCGACGTCGTGCTGGACTACCACCCGGACTACGCCGCCGGCGTGTCGCTGACCGGCGCCCTGCACTATGCGAGCCGGCGCGCCGCAACCAACACCAACAACGCGTTCGCGCCCTCGTACCTGACCCTGGATGCCGGCCTGCGCTACGCGACGGCGGTGATGGCGCACCACCACGCGGCGCTGCGCCTGCAGGTGCTGAATGCGACCGACAGGCACTATTACGCATCGGTCGCGGACGGCAACATCGTTGGCAGCCCGGGCGCGAATACCGCCTACCTGGCGGCGCCGCGCACGGTCACAGCCAGCCTGGAACTCGATTACTGAGCGCGGCATGGTCTCTCCACATGCCTGGCTCAGGCAGACGGGTATCGTTATATACTCGAGTAAATAACGATACCCGGAGAAAACCATGCGACACACCGTCCTCCTTGCCCTGTCGGCCCTAACGCTCGCCTGCGCAAGCGCCGCCGCCTGCGCCGCCGAAGCCCGGCAACCCGATACGCCGGCCCGCGCCATCGCCATCACGGGTGGTGTCGAGCACCCCCTCAACCTGGACGCCGACAAGCTGCGCAAGCGCCCGCCACAGCAGATCGTCGAGCTGCAATTGCCGGGCAAGGACGGCGGCGCCCCGAGCGTGGTGCGCGGTGTGCGGCTGCGCGATTTGCTGGACGAGGCGAACATCGTCGCGCGCGACCACAACACGGTGAAAAAGCTGGCCGTGATCGCCGCCGCCGCCGATGGCTATAAAGTCGTGTTCTCCTGGAGCGAGTTGTTCAATTCGGCGGCCGGCGACAGCGTGCTGGTGCTGTTCGAGCGCGACGGCAAGCCGCTGCCGGCAGCCGAAGGCCCGCTGGCGCTGGTCGCCGGCAAGGACCTGCGCACCGGGCCGCGCCACGTGAAATGGCTGCAGGCGGTCGAGGTACGCCAGATCGTCGACTGACAGCCGCCGCTTACTTGCCGGGCTTGAGGACCACCTTGGTCCAGCCCTGTTCCCGCTTGTCGAACTTCTCGTAGGCCTTCGGCGCCTCGTCCAGCGCCAGTTCGTGCGAGATGATCTGCGACGGCTTGGCCTTGCCCGCATGGATCAGCTTGGCCAGGT
>JAKOOD010000600.1 GCA_022701635.1 Burkholderiaceae bacterium
CAGCGGTTCCTCGGCGGTGGCGCCCTCCAGCAGGGTGACTTGCTGCGCAGGCTGCACGCGCATGGCGGGATCCTCGGCCACGGCGCCGTCGACGCTGACCCAGCCGCCCGCGATGTAGCGTTCGGCATCGGCGCGCGAACAGGACGCGACTTCGGCCACGCGCTTGGCCAGGCGGATGCCCTCAATACTGCCAATATCGACCATCAGGCGCGCCAATCCTTGAAGAAGGCCTTGAAGACCGAGATCACTTTGTCGACGTCCGCCTTCGACACGTCCAGGTGGGTCACCAGGCGCGTGTGCGGGCCGATCGAGGCGCGGATGCCCTGCGCGGCCAGCGCTTCGCGCAGCTGGGCACAGGCCGCTTCCGGGATCTCGACGTAGAAGATGTTGGTCTGAGGCGTGGTCGCGCTGAGGCCTTCGATGCGGCCCAGGCCCTGCGACAGGTCCAGCGCGTTCTGGTGATCCTCGGCCAGGCGCTCGACGTTGTGTTCGAGCGCGTAGTGCGCCGCGGCCGCGATCACGCCGGCCTGGCGCATGCCGCCGCCCAGCATCTTGCGCCAGCGCTTGCCCTGCTCGATGAAGGCTTTCGGTCCCAGCAGCACCGAGCCGACCGGCGCGCCCAGGCCTTTCGACAGGCACACCGAGACGGTGTCGAAACCGGCGACGGCGGCGCGCAAGCCGATACCGTTCTTGACGGCGGCGTTGCAGACGCGGGCACCGTCGAGGTGGGTCGCCAGGCCTTTCGCATGCGCGAAGTCGGTCGCGGCCTTGACGTAATCCTGCGGCAGCACGCGGCCGCCGATGGTGTTTTCCAGCGCCAGCAGGCGACTACGCGCGAAGTGCATGTCGTCGGGCTTGATGTAGGCCGCGATGTCGCTGACCGCGATGGAGCCGTCGGGCTGGTTGGCGATCGGCTGCGGCTGGATGCTGCCCAGCACCGCGGCGCCGCCGCCTTCATATTTATAGGTGTGCGCTTCCTGGCCGACGAGGTACTCGTCGCCGCGGCCGCAGTGGGTCATCAGCGCGATCAGGTTGGTCTGCGTGCCCGAGGGTGCGAACATGCCGGCTTCGAAGCCGAACAGGTCGGCCGCGAAATCCTGCAGGCGGTCGACGGTGGGGTCGTCGCCGTACACGTCGTCGCCCACCGGGGCCTCGGCCATGGCGGCGCGCATGGCGGCGGAGGGTTGGGTGACGGTGTCGCTGCGCAGGTCGATCCAGTGTTGTTCGCTCATGGTCTCTTGTCGATCAGTCGGTGGTGAGGTCGGCAGGTGCGGATTGTTCGGTATAGAAGCGCGGCGCCATTTCTTCCAGCCCCAGCTCGGCCAACACCTGCTGCAGGCGCTCGGCGGGCCGCTTGCGCGGCAGGTTCTTGTAGGTCGCGACGATCAGCTCGTTCTTCATCGAGTGTTCCCAGCCGACCAGTTCCGTCACCGTGACCTGGTAGCCGTGCGCCTCCAGCTGCAGGCAGCGCAGCACGTTGGTGATCTGGCTGCCGAACTCGCGCGTGTGGATCGGGTGGCGCCAGATCTCGGTGAGTACGCTGCGGCCCAGGTCCTTGCCCTTGTTCTTGCGCAGCACCGACGCGATCTCGGCCTGGCAGCACGGCACCAGCACGATGTGCTTCGCATGTTTCTTCAGCGCGAAGTCGATGGCGTCGTCGGTGGCGGTGTTACAGGCGTGCAGCGCGGTGACCACGTCGATGGTCGTCGGCAGCTGCCTGGAGACGGTGGAGTCGGCGACCGACAGGTTCAGGAAGGACATCCCCGGGAACGCGAGGCGCTGCGCCAGCGCGGTCGACTTCTGCACCAGCTCTTCGCGGGTCTCGATGCCGTAGATGTGCGAATCGTCGCCCTTGCCCTTGAACAGCAGGTCGTACAGGATGAAGCCGAGGTAGGACTTGCCGGCGCCGTGGTCGACCAGGGTCACGTTCGGGTGGTCCTGCTGCACGTCCTTGACCAGCGGCTCGATGAACTGGACCAGGTGGTAGACCTGTTTCAGCTTGCGCCGGCTGTCCTGGTTCAGCTTGCCCTCGCGCGTGAGGATGTGCAGCTCCTTGAGCAGCTCGATCGACTGGCCGGGCTTGATCTCGGGGAGCAGCTCGTACACTGTGGGTGCGGGTCGCGCCAGACCCGGTTTCTTCGCCTCGTTGGTACTCTTCATTTGCTTCATCTATCCAGGCTGCCTGTATCGCTTCCAGTACGCGTTCGCCGCCGCGCGTGCGGTCGTCGTCGAAAGCCTTCCAGCCGGACGACCCGGTTATACAGATCGACGAAGCGCACCGACGCCGGATCGACGTCGGGGTACTTCTCGAACGGCGCCTCGGCGATGGCGCTCACATCGGTCCATTTCATGGGGCTTCCCCCTTGCGATGGCGATCAGTGGTTCTTTTCGGCTGCGTGGTTGATCGTGTATTTCGGGATCTCGACCACCAGGTCTTCCTCGGCGATGATGGCCTGGCACGACAGGCGCGAATTCGGCTCCAGGCCCCAGGCCTTGTCGAGCATGTCTTCCTCTTTTTCTTCCTGCTCGTTCAGCGAATCGAAACCTTCGCGCACGATCACGTGGCAGGTGGTGCAGGCGCACACGCGGTCGCAGGCGTGTTCGATGTCGATGTCGTTCTCGAGCAGGGTATCGCAGATCGACTTGCCCTGCTGGCCGTCGAGGACGGCGCCTTCGGGGCAGAACACGGGATGGGGAAGGATGACGATTTGTGGCACTTCTTGACCTCTTGTGTTTGTGTTGGCACGTCGTCCCCGCGAAAGCGGGGATCCATGCTGAGCATCTGGAGCTGTAACCTAAAAACGTTGCAGCTTATCCAAGGTATCGGTTTTTGTCCCTCAGCATGGGTTCCCGCTTTCGCGGGAACGACGGTATTTTATGTTCTCGACGACGCGATGCTCACACCTGATCCAGCGATTTCCCCGCCAGCACCTTGCGCACGTTCTTGTCCATGCGCCTTGCCGCGAAGTCCTCGGTGCCGTGCGCCAGTGCCTGCACCGCGTCGTGCAGCTTGTTCTGGCGCTCGTCGTGGCCGACCGTCTCGTCGCCGGAGCGGGCCTGCGCAGCGCGCACGCCCTCTTCCAGCGCCGCGATCGCCGCGCGCTCTTCCTCGCTCAGCAGGTCGGCATCGAGTGCCAGCGCCGACTCGGTCGCCAGCAGGATGCGCTCGGCCTCGACCTGTTCTTCGCGCAGGGCGCGCGCCGCCATGTCGCTCGAGGCGGCGCTGTACGAGTCCTGCAGCATGCGCGCCACCTCGTCGTCGCCCAGGCCGTAGGACGGCTTGACCGTGATCGAGGCTTCCACACCCGAGCGCGTCTCGCGCGCCGATACCGACAGCAGCCCGTCCGCGTCGACCTGGTAGGTCACGCGGATGCGCGCCGCGCCGGCCGCCATCGGCGGGATGCCGCGCAGCTCGAAGCGCGCCAGCGAACGGCAGTCCGCCACCAGCTCACGCTCGCCCTGCACCACGTGCACCG
>JAKOOD010000603.1 GCA_022701635.1 Burkholderiaceae bacterium
CGGGCGACATCGGCATCATGGACGACAACGGGTACGTCAAGATCGTCGACCGCAAGAAGGACATGATCCTGGTGTCGGGCTTCAACGTCTACCCGAACGAGCTGGAAGAAGTGATCATGGCGCACCCCGGCGTGCTGGAATGCGCCGTGGTCGGCGTGCCGGACGAGCATTCCGGCGAGGCGGTCAAGTTGTTCGTGGTGCGCAAGGACCCGGCCCTGGACGCCGAACAGCTGATGGACTACTGCAAGCAGGAGTTCACCGGCTACAAGAAACCGAAGTACATCGAATTCCGCGACGAACTGCCGAAGACCAACGTCGGCAAGATCCTGCGGCGCGCGCTGCGCGAAGAGAAGCAGGCGGCGTGAAGATGGTGTAAACATCGTCGTTAGCATCAAGGCGTCGTCCCTGCGAAGGCAGGGACCCAAGTTCTGCCAGCGTTGTCGGTACGCCAGCACGATTGGGTCCCTGCCTTCGCAGGGACGACGTTTGTTTGGCGCTGTAGGGCGCTTGGATACTGAATAAACAAGAAACGAGGCAAACAATGGACAAATTCTGGCTGAAGTCGTACGAGGCGAACGTGCCCCAGGAAATCGACTGGACGCAATACCGCTCCCTTACGCACCTGCTGGAAGAAGCCTTTCAGAAGTATGCCGACCGCAAGGCCTATGCCTGCATGGGCAAGTCCATGACGTTTGCCGAACTCGATCGCCTGTCCGCCCGCATGGCGGCCTGGCTGCAGAGCCGCGGCCTGCAGCCGGGCGCGCGCGTGGCGATCATGCTGCCCAACGTGCTGCAGTATCCGGTGGCGATGGCGGCCGTGCTGCGTGCCGGCTACACCATCGTCAACGTCAACCCGCTGTACACCGCGCGCGAACTGCAGCACCAGCTGACCGACTCGGGCGCCGAAGCGCTGGTGGTGCTGGAGAACTTCGCCCACACGGCGGCCGAAGTGGTCGGCCACACCAGCGTCAAGCACGTGGTGGTGGCCAGCATGGGCGACCTGCTGGGCATGAAAGGCTTGCTGGTCAACTTCGTGGTCCGTAGCGTCAAGAAGATGGTGCCGGCATGGTCGCTACCGGGCGCGACGTACTTCAGGCGCATGCTGGACGAAGGCGCGGGCCTGACCCTCAAGCCGGTGCATGTCGGCCGCGACGACGTCGCCTTCCTGCAGTACACCGGCGGCACCACCGGCGTTTCCAAGGGCGCGGTATTGACGCACAAGCAGGTGATCGCCAACGTGCTGCAGAACGAGGCCTGGTTCGGCCCGACCCTGGGCAAGATCCCGGCCGGCCAGCAGCCGCAGTTCGTGTGCGCACTGCCGCTGTACCACATCTATGCGCTGACCGTGTGCGCGCTGCTGGGCCTGCGCGTGGGCGGCATGAACCTCTTGATTCCTAACCCGCGCGACATCAAGGGCTTCATCAAGGAACTGGGCGGCTACCGTATCAACATCTTCCCGGCCGTGAACACGCTGTACAACGGCCTGCTGAACAACCCGGACTTCGCGAAGCTGGACTTTTCCGGCCTGCTGGTCTGCCCGGGCGGCGGCATGGCGGTGCAGAAGCCGGTGGCCGACAAGTGGCTGGCCGTGACCGGCATCCCGATCGTCGAAGGCTACGGCCTGTCCGAGACCTCGCCGGTGGTCACCGCCAACCGCTGCGACATCAAGGAATTCACGGGCACCATCGGCCTGCCGCTGCCCTCGACCGAGATCCGCATCCTCGACGAGACCGATCGGGAAGTCCCGTTCGGCACCCGCGGCGAAATCGCGGTGCGCGGCCCGCAGGTGATGAGCGGCTACTGGCAGCGTCCGGACGAAACGGCGAAAGTCATGACCGCGGACGGCTTTTTCAAGACCGGCGACATCGGCGTGATGGACGAACTGGGCTACACCCGCATCGTCGACCGCAAGAAGGACATGATCCTGGTGTCGGGCTTCAACGTCTACCCGAACGAAGTCGAGGAAGTCGTGATGTCGCACCCGGGCGTGCTCGAAGTGGCATGCGTGGGCGTGCCCGACCAGCATTCGGGCGAAGCCGTGAAACTGTACGTGGTGAAGAAGAATGCGGCGCTGAACAAGGACGAGCTGCAGGCTTACTGCAAGGAGCAGCTGACCGGTTATAAACGGCCGAAGTACATCGAATTCCGCGAGACGCTGCCGAAGACGAATGTGGGCAAGATCCTGCGGCGCGAGTTGCGGGATGAGAAGCAGACGGCTTAATGCTTCTTGGCCGTTGGCCCTAGCACGTCGTTCCCGCGAAAGCGGGAACCCATACTGAGGTTCCGGAGCCGTGACGTTGGAAAGATCGCAGTCTTTTAAGAATAACGACCCCTCATACTCAGTATGGATTCCCGCTTCCGCGGGAATGACGGGATAGGTGAGCAATATACGTCGGCGCTATACCGACGTAACTTCCACACCCACCTTCCCATCCACCACCCTGAATCCCGCCAGCTGTCCCTGCCCAGTGCGCGCATCCCGCACCTCGTCCAGCCCCATGAACCGGGTCCGCGTCTCCTTCGGCGTCACCTCCAGCAGCATGTAGCCGCGCCGGTCGCTGCGTCCATATTTGATGTGCGGATTGAGCGCCACCTGCTGCGCGGTACGTTCCTGCGGCCGCGAGCTCGACGTCACCGAGGTGCCGACGAATTCGGT